>JBLGCM010000245.1:0-3749 GCA_047617345.1 Natronomonas sp.
AATGGGCAACAACCCCGAATTTCGGGAGTACGGCGACGAGATCCCGGGGATCATCGCGCCGGTCGTCGAGCGAGTCAACGGACTGAGCCACAGTGAGCGCCGCGAGCGACTCGGCGAACTCGCCCCGGAACTGCTCGAAGAGATCGACGCCGAGGAGGAAGCGGACGGCGAGGTCCTGCCGGACCTCCCCAACGCCGAGAAAGGTGACGTTCGGATGCGCGTCGCGCCGAATCCCAACGGGCCGTGGCACATCGGCCACGCCCGGATGGCCGCCGTCGTCGGCACCTACCAAGACCGTTACGACGGCACCTTTGTCTGCCGGTTCGACGACACCGATCCCGAGACGAAACGGCCGGATCTCGACGCCTACGACCGGATCCTGGACGCCATCGAGTATCTCGGTTTCGAACCGGACGAGGTGCTCACGGCGAGTGACCGACTGGAGACGTACTACGAGCACGCGCGCGATCTGATCGACGCCGGCGGTGCCTACACCTGCTCCTGTCCCGGCGAGGACTTTTCTGACCTGAAAAACGCGGGCGAGGCCTGTCCACACCGCGACAAATCCACGGCGCAGGTCCAAGACGAGTTCACCGAGATGATCGAGGGCGAGTACAGCTCCGGCGAGATGGTCCTCCGCGTGAAGACCGACATCGAACACAAAAATCCCGCACTACGGGACTGGGTCGGCTTCCGGATGATCGACACACCCCACCCGCGAGAGGAAGCTGCCGAGTACCGCTGCTGGCCGATGTTGGATTTCCAGAGCGGGATCGACGACCACCTGACCGGCGTCACCCACATCATTCGAGGAATCGATCTGCAGGACTCGGCGAAACGCCAGCACTTCGTCTACGACTACTTCGACTGGGAGTATCCCGAGGTCATCCACTGGGGTCACGTCCAGGTCGACGTCTACGACGTACCGATGTCGACCTCGACGATCAGCGAACTGATCGAGGAGGGCGAACTTGACGGGTGGGACGACCCGCGCGCGCCGACGATTGCGAGCCTTCGCCGGCGGGGGATCCGCGGCGAGGCGGTCGTCGAAGCGATGACCGGACTCGGCATGTCGACCTCGAACGTCGATCTGGCGATGTCGACGATCTACGCCAATAACCGCGCGTTGATCGACGACGAAACGGACCGGGCGTTTTTCGTTCGCGACGATCCCGAAGCGGGTGGCGGGGCCGTCGAAAAATCGCTATCGGGCGGCCCGAACAAGGCGAGCGTACCGCTCCATCCGAACGACGACGAGCGCGGCACGCGAGAGATCCCGGCCCGCGGCGGCGTCGTCGTCGAATCCGAGGATCTGCCGCCGGTCGGCGACCGCGTCTGGCTGAAAGGCTACGGCTGTGTGCGACACACCGACGAGGGCTTCGAGTTCACCGGCGACGGCCTCGACGTGACCCGCGAGGAGGGAGTCGATATCGTCCACTGGGTGCCCGCCGACGAGAACCTCCCGCTTCGGCTCCGGACGATGGACGGCGACGTGTCGGGCTACGCCGAACCGGGTGTTGCCGGCTACGAACCGGACGATCTGTTGCAGTTCGTACGCGTCGGCTTCGTCCGGATCGACGCGCTGGGCGAGGAGGCCGTCGCCTACTACACCCATCCCTGAGGGTGGAGACGCGGGCTGGTCGTGCATTCGGTGGAAAGTTTAACTTCCCGGGGCGTGTGTACAACGAACGATGGCAATCGATCCAGAGTTCGAGCAGAGCTACGAGAAGATCGGAGAAAACGACGACGTAGCGATCTGGTCGCCCGACGGGGAGGAGTTGACCGAGGAGAAACAGGGGATCCACGGCACGCACGTCGCGGTCGATTTCGATATCTGTCTGGCCGACGGAGCCTGTCTCGAAGACTGTCCGGTCGACGTCTTCGAGTGGGTCGACACGCCGGGCCACCCCGAAAGCGAAATCAAGGCGAACCCGGCACACGAAGAACAGTGCATCGACTGTATGCTCTGTGTCGACGTCTGTCCGGTCGACGCCATCGACGTCGATCCGAGTCGCGCCGGCCGTATCTGAGACTCGGCGGCCAGAAGACACGGCTGCCGGCCGCTCTCGACCGAAATCCGAGAGTCATCGTTATCTGTCGATTTGTTGCCTTATTTTGGGAAAATATGAACGAGCAAAACACTTACATCGCAGTGGAGCACGTTTTCAACCAAGAGTAGTGAGATAGATGCACATGGTTACACTCACCAAAGGAGTCCCCGACTTCAGGGAGGGGAAAGTATCGTTCGACGAGGACGGACACCTCGAACGAGGAAAGACACCGACGGTTATGAACCCCAACGACAGGATCGCACTGCGGGCAGCGCTGCAGACGAAAGTCCGCGCCGGCGGCCGTGTCTCGCTGATGAGTATGGGGCCACCGGGCTACAAGGAGATCCTGCAGGAAGGGATGCGAGAGGTCTACGCCGACGACCTGTATCTGCTTTCGGACAGGGAGATGGGTGCAGCGGACACGTGGGCAACGGCGATGACCATCTCGACAGGGCTATCTCAGTTCGACGAGGAGCCAGACCTGATCTTCGCGGGCTTCAAGACCGCAGACGGCGAGACCGGTCACACCGGGCCACAGACCAACTGGTGTATCGACATCAACGAGGATCTGACCGACCGGCCGATCATCACACACGTCGTCTCGCTCGAAGTCGACGAGGACGAACAGCAGGTCCGGGCGAAGCGACTCGTCGAGGGCGACGTCTCCGAGATCGAGACCGTCGAGGCGGACCTCCCGGCCTTCGTTGTGACCGATCCGGAGTTCGAGCCCAGTTACCGCCGCGCGGAGTATCGCCTTCGGTACAAGGATCTCCGAGAGAAGGCCAAAGAGCGCGCCGAGCGGCTCGATCTTGAGGAAGACGTGACCGTCTGGAACCACGAGGACCTCAATCTCGATCCGGATTTTATTGGACTGGACGGCTCGCCGACGATCGTCTCCGGCGTCGATCCGATTCCGAAAGGGCCGGACGAACGGGAAGCGACGATGGTCGACCCCGCCGACGAGACAGCAATGGAAGACGTCTTCGAGAAACTGAACGCGTACGCGGGGGGTGACTGACGATGGTCGAACTCGATCCGACAGAGCACGAGATCTCCGACCTCGGGCCGAAAATCAAGGGCATCGACGACGCCGGCGAACTGCGGGAGATGCTGGAACTGGAGGAAGGCGACGAGGATCGGATGCCGGTCAAACAACTCATCGAGAGCCGAATCGAAGCCCTCGAAGAGAAAGAGGAAGAGGCCGATCCCAGCGAGGTCGATCTGACGGAGCTGACGGTCGCGGACATCGCGAATATGGTCCGCGATATCGACGACGTCGATCTGCTCGAAGGGCTTCTGGAACGGGAGAAAGACGGGAAGGAACGCAAGGGAGCGATCAATCAAATCGAGAACCGAATCGAATCCGTCGAGGGGACCGACGAGGGGGACAGCGAGGAAGTCGAGTACGTTCCGCCGGAAGAGAAGTATCCAGCCCTCGATCACCCGACAGCAGACAAACAGTACGTCGAGGGCGTCGCCGGCGAGACATACCGGGACATGTGGGTGTACTGTGAGACACAGGAAGGGGAGTTGCTCGACGTTTCCAAAGAGATGCTCGGCCGCGCCCGCGAGATGATGGACGCGTACAACAGCGAGGACGGAGCGGCCGAGGACACCGCCTCTTACGGCGGTGACGAGGACGGCAACCCCGAAGACGTGGTCGCGGTCATCGTCGGCGACGACATCGGCGATCTCGCC
>JBLGCM010000246.1:0-3743 GCA_047617345.1 Natronomonas sp.
GGCAGGGACGGATCGACTCTCCCGCCGCCGGCGGGACGACAGCCGACGCGGCGTTCGAGGAACTCGAGGACAGTTCGGTCGTCGTGGTGGCCCGCGAGGCGTCGGCACCGTCGCCTGAAGAGCCGTCGGCCGGCAGTCTCTCCGACGATCGGGTAGTCGAGGCGGCGACGACCGGCCTCAGGGCTGCGACGGACCGCGAGACAGTCGCAACCGCCTGCATCGAGACGGTGACCGACGTGCTCGGGTACGACCTCGGCTGTCTCAGATTCGAGGACGGCGGTTCCCTGGAGCCCGCGGCGATGACTCCCGCCGCGGAGGAACTCGTCAGTGACAGTCCGGGATTCGAACTCGGGCGCTCGGACGCCGGCCGCGCCTACCGGACCGGGGAGCCGGTCGTCCGGGAGCGCGAGGACGCGGCAGTCGGGGACCTGCTGGCGACGAGCGTTCACGTCCCGATCGACGACTACGGCGTGTTGACCGTCGCGACGACCGACGAGGGGATGGTTGCGCCGCCCCGGCTCGACGCGGTGTCCCTGCTTGCCGTGAGTGCCGGTATCGCACTGGATCGTCTCGAACTGGACAGACGTCTCCAGAGACGGCACGCCGGAGCGGAACGCTCGCTCGAACGTACAGACGGCGTGACGCTCACGGAGGAGACGATCAGTGAACTGGTCGGGGCAGAAAGTCGGACGGAGATCGAAAGCCGGGTCTGTTCGACGCTGGCGGCCACTGACGCGTATGCGGGGGCCTGGATCGCCGCCGTCGACGCCACGGGAGAACGGCTGTGTCTCCGGGAGTGCGCGGGTCTCCCGGAGGAACTGCTGACCCAGTTCGAGGACGTCCCGCTGTCGGCTGTCGCCGATGGTGCCGTCGAGGCGGCGATCGAGACCGGCGAGTGTACCGTGGTCGATGGATCCACCCTGTTCGAGGGCACAGTCCAGGACTCCGGAAGTACCGACGGCGTCGGGGTCGTCCCACTCGAACACGGGGACAAGGTGTTCGGGCTGCTCGCCGTGCACGTCCCGGACGCAGGATCGTTCGGTCCGGGGGACAGGCGGAGCCTGGACGTGCTCGGCGAGGCCCTGAGTTTCGCGCTCAGCGCGCTCGAAAACGAGCGGCTGTTGCTGTCCGACGAGTTCGTCCAGCTCGAGTTCCAGGTCACCGACCCGAGCTGTCTCGCGGTCGCGCTCTCGGCGGAACTCGACACCGCCATCTCGATGAAGCGAACGATCCGGAACGCGAACGACGAGCATCTCAGCTACGTCCGCGTCGAGGACGCCGCCCCGGAGGAGGTGATCCGGGCTGCCGAGTCGATCGAGGGCGTCCGCAACTGTCGCGTCATCACCGACTACGAGTACGGCTGTCTCGTCGAGGTCACGCGACCGAGTTCCGGTGCGGAGGTCATGATGGAGTTCGGTGCGAGGATGCGCTCTGCCGAGGCTGAATCCGGACGTGGGACACTCGTGATCGAAGCGCCTCACTCCGTCGACGTTCGCCGCATTGTCAGTACCTACCAGTCGTACAATCCCGAGTCGGAGCTTCTGAGCAAACGCCGGGTGGATCGGCCCGTCCGGAGCGCGGGGCAACTCCGTTCAGACATCGAGGACGAACTCACCGAAAAACAGCTGTCGGCCGTCTCGGCGGCGTACTTCTCGGGATACTACGAGTGGCCACGCGGGAGTACGGCCGAAGAGATCGCCGACTCGATGGGGATCAGCGCCTCGACGCTCCACCAGCACCTCAGGCACGCCCACCAGAAACTCCTCTCCTCGATCCTCGAAACGTCGTTCTCGCGCCGACTGTAGCGATCACTCCTCGTCGCTGAACTCTTCCCAGAACACTTCGTTGAGTCCTCGCTCGTACTCCGCGTCCCGGTACTGTTCCTTGGTGAGGTTGGCCTCCTCGATGAGTGACCCGGCCTCACCCGCCCACGCGTAGAAGCCAACGAGCGTCTCCTCGCGCATCTCCTCCAGGTCGATCGAGTGATAGACGTTGACGAAACCGCCCGATTCGCGGTTGAGCTGGGACTTTTCGAGCAGCCCGAACTCGACGAGGTCGTTGAGATACGACCGCACAGTGCTCTCGCTGTAATCGAGACGATCGGCGAGTTCGCTCGGCGGCAGGGGTCCTTCACCGATCACACAGAGACAGACGGCCAGTCCCGGCTTTGGCAACCCGAACGCGTCGAGCAGGACCTGCCGGATGTCCGGCGGTCTGATGTCCAGTTTGCACTCGGTCACCCGCTCCATCGTCTCGCCGTGACAGGTCATCCCACCGTCGCAGTCCTGCATCGTGAGCACCACGTTCCGACACTCCGTGCAGCGATAGATCGCGTACTCCCGGTCCCGGAGATCGATCGGCTCCCGCTCGTCGTCCTCCCGAAGCATTTCGAGCGACGGTGAACTATCCGTCGATTGGTCGTTGTCGGTCATAGTTCGGTCTGTCCACCCGCTCCAGTGCGGACACAGTGTTTCGTACAACCAGAACCCTCTTGAAACCTGCAGTCGAGGTCAGAAAAGGTATGATTTGTCGTCCGGAAGATCACAGCGATCGCCGTGACAGTCAGTCGCCTTCTTGACGTCGGTCAGATCGGGCATGTCGTCGGCGGATTCACTCTGCCAGGCGTACTGAACGTGTCGATCGGGATCGACGACGAACAGTGCTGATCGCGCGACAGCCCGGTGGTCGTGTATCTCGTCGACGCGAACGTCATACTCCCGGGCAACCGTTCCGTCACTGTCGGACAGCAGTGGAAAATCGATGCGGTGCTGGTCGGAAAACGCCCGGTGGCTGTAGGCGCTATCCGTCGAAATCCCGAGAATGACTGTGTTCTGGGCGAGTGAGAGTCCTTCGGCGTCCCTGAGGAGACACATCTGCGCCGTGCAGCTCGGATGGAAATCGAACGGATAGAATACCAGAACGACTGCCCAGTCGTTTTGTGTGTACTCCTCGAGCGTGTGGCTGTCGATCTGGCCTGCCGCGGCACCGGGAAGTTCGAACGTCGGTGCGGTTTCACCGACCGGTAACATGTTTGGAACGACGGCCACGACACCCAAAACTGCTTCTTACGCCGAGGTAACGACTCTTCTATCGATCTTCGTGGCACACCCGGACATGCCGGATCGCAGGTTACGGTACCGTAACTGGGATTTTTTCTGTAAAAAACGAGAATTCATCTCCTGAGACGAACGTGACCCGGTTGAAGATACCGAATACACGGAACCCGATCCGACAACAATGACCGAAGTAACTGTACTCAACGGCCTCATCGGTGGATTGCTCGCGACCATTGTCATGACGGCGTTCATGATGGCGCTCGGCGACGATTCGCCACCCCCGACTGCGCTCTTCTGGGCAAAGTACGTTGGAGACGGCGACCCTTCAGAGTATATGATGCAGGGGATGGTGTTACACTTCCTGTATGGGATCAGTGCCGGTATCGCACTGGGAGTGATACTGATCGCCGGAGGATTCGACACAGTCGAACTGCTGGGGGCAGTCTCTGCTGGCCTCGGCTACGGGGTCGTCCTGTTCGTCATTGCGGCAGTACTCTGGATGAACGTCGTCCTCGACCTGGACGCCGAACCGCGGATGGTCGGGATGTTCTTGATTTTCCACCTGGTCTACGGCGGCGTCCTCGGAGCAGTACTCGGCGTCGGAATCGTCTGACCGATCGTCGGATAGTTCCTCACTCCTGTGCTCACTCAACGGTGGGAACGGCTTGAGATTGTTAGCGTTTTTAT
>JBLGCM010000247.1:0-3731 GCA_047617345.1 Natronomonas sp.
GAGCTGGCCGCGGGCCTGCGTGCCGCTACCGATAATCCCCAGCTCGGTCGCGTCCTCGCGGGCGAGTTCGTCCACGCCGACCGCACCCGCCGCGCCGGTCTTCCAGGGGTTCATGCTCGCGCCGTCGATGATCGCGAGCAGGGCACCGCTGTCGTACTCGAACAGCGGGAGGACGAACTGGGCGTCCTGCTGGCCGAAGCCGGCAGCATAGGTGTAGCCGCCCATCGCGCCGGTCTCCGGAAGGACGGCGAGATAGCCGGTCAGAAAGCCCGGTGGGTCGGCGTTGTTCAGTCGGGTTCGGGGCTCGGCCCGTGCGCCCTCGCCGCGCTGTCGGTACCCCTCGCGGACCACGTCGACGTACTCTGACGGCTCCGCCAACGCTGCGATCTCTTCGCTGTGCAGGAATCGGACTGCTGCCATGGCTGTTCATTCGACGACACCGTACAAAAAGCCACATTCCTCTGTCCCCGTGGTCGCGCGGCGGTATTTTCTGTCCTGATAATAGGGCAGAAGCGCTTTAATACTGGCATGTGTAAATATCACACGGAAGGGCGCGGTAGCCCGTCAGACCAGCCATGAGCACCAACGCAACCGACGAGACGGACGAAACGGCTGTCGACCAGGATACCCGCGAACGGTACGCCGAACTGAACATCGGCGACGAGGAGTACGTAGTTTACGACCGGCAGAATCACCAGGCCTGGATCCAGTCGACAGTAGCCGTCGCCGCCGAGGACATCCGCTGAGGACGGGCCCAATTCAAGTAGCTAGCGACGCTCTGTTCTGTATGGAGTTTCGGCTGCCAGGGAGCGAAGCCGACGGGCCGACGCTTCGTCTCGACCACGAGGAGTTCGCCTACGCCGGCAAATTCGTCATGTCCGGTACTGGCAAGTCCGTCGCTCGCGACGACGGGACGCTCGTCGGTGCTGTTGCCTTCAGCGAGGATCACACCGACCCGGAGACCGTTCACCTCCGCTACGTGACCGTCCGCGAGTGTCGCCGCGGTGAGGGGATCGGTCCCCGACTGCTCCGGTTTACGGCCGCGGAACTCTCCGAGGCGTACGAGACCGTCGAGATCGCGGTCAACAATCCGATGGCCTACGAGGCCTGCTACCGGGCCGGATTCGCCTACACGGGCGAACAGGCCGGCATCGCCGAACTGCGGATGAGCTACCGGCCCGACGACCGCGCCGGCCAGCGGTACCGCTCCGGCTTCGAGCAGTTTCGCGAGCGGGACCTCCCGCCGGAACACGAAGCGGTCTGCGACCGACACGAGAAGGGGGAACCGCCGGCTGTCGTCGACGTGCCGGCGTAGCTACACTCGCGACTCGAACAGCCGAGCGCCACAGTCCGCACAGGAGACCGCCGCGACTTCGTGGGTCGTACAGCAGGACTCGACGGTGTCGGTTCCGAATTCGGGTCGACCCCCGCAGGACGGACAGGTATCGACGAAGATCCGCAGACCGCTCAGCAGTTGGCTCCGCTCTCGAACCGGTAGCTCTCCCCAGTTTGCGATGCGTTCCTCGAGGACTTCGGCAGCGCCGAGGTCCGCGAGAAAGGCGGCCTCGGACTCCCAGCGGCCCACGACGTTGCCGTCGATCGTCGCTCGAAAGGCCTCGCCGTGCTCCTCGAACTCGATTGATCCGTCCTCCAGCCCCAGCACGTCGAGCAGCCGTTCTCTGCCCGTATTTTCGGACTCAAGCCGGCCGATCCCATCGTGCCACCGCTCGCGGAACTCCGCAGTGAGACAGAGGTCATCTCGGTCCGCACAGGGTTCGAGCGCGTCCGCGCTAACGAGCGCCTCCTCGGGGTCGAGATCAGTATCGACAGTCGTTCTCTCGGGTGATTTTCCGAACCACGCGAGCACCCGTCGCGGGAGGTACCGCTTCGTGAGCGCTGGTGTGCCGGGAACCAGATACCCCCGGAGATAGATCGCTGCCAGCGAGACGGCGAGGACGACCCCGCCCGCGACGACGCCGACCGCAGGTCCAACGCGGAGCCGCCCCGCCACCGCGACCACGGCGGCCGCCACGAGTGCGATGATCGTGTTCACGATCGTACACGGTACACATCGGCTCTCGCCGGTGTATTCTGGTCGGCGAACCCGGTCGAGCCACCCGCCTGTCGTAGACACAGTCGGTACTGCGTCCACGCGGTGGAAAAACCATCCGATTATTGTCGGAGAAGATACTGATCTGATGGGGCCTCTGGCGCTGTCACGGGTTGTCTCATCGAGGACGCGACCAGCGACGTGCCGGCAGTCACTCTCTTCTGAGTCGTTCCGGATCCGCTGCGGTGTCGATATCGTGGTCGACTCCCGGATCGCCGGTTTCGACTTCCAGTCCACCGAGGGTCTCGACGACCGGTAGATAGTGCGTCATTCGACCACGGGGTAGGGGACGACCTCGATCTCCTCGCCGGCCGATCGTTCGGTCTCGGTGAGGAGGAAGCCGTCAGCACGGGAGGCCCGCGTGCTCGACGAGAGGACGCTCGGATCGAACGTCTCATCGTAGACTGCAAGGGACGAGTCGGCGTGGCCGAGGGGTATCGCTTCCCCATCCCCGAGCGTCATCGGGACGACGTACTCGAAGCCGTCCGGACCGAGGCCGAGATCGCTCGTCAGCGTCGCCGAAACGGTCGCCAGTTCGCTCGGCCCGACGAACAGTGGTCGAGCGACGAGCGTTGCGATGACGTGTGCGCCGACGGGCTTGCCGGGAATGGCAACGGCGACGGCACCGTGGGCTGGTAGGCGAGCAACGGCGATGGGCTTGCCCGGCCGGACTCGAACCCGGTGAAAGAGCACGTCCCCGAGGTCGTCGAGTGCGCGGACGACGTGATCCTTGTCGCCGACGCTGGTCCCGCCGGTCGTCACGACCACGTCGTACTGCTCGGCGAGGTCGGCGATGCGGTCGCGGACGCGGTCGTACTCGTCGGAGACAGTCCCCTCGTGAGTCGGCTCGTGTCCCCACGACCGCAACAGCCCGGCCAGCATCGGCGAGTCCAGATCGCGCTGGCGACCCTCGTGGATCTCGGTGCCGGTCGCCAGAAGCGCCGCGTCGAAACGCTCGTGGACGGGGATCTCGTCGTAGCCGACGTCGCCGAGCAACAGCGCATCCTTCGGCGAGAGTCGCTCGCCCGCCGCAAAGAGTCGTTCGCCCTCGGTGAGGTTGCTCCCGCGCTCGTAGACGTAGGTTCCGGGGTCGATTTCGCTGCCGCGCAACTGGCCGTCTTCGACCGCCGCTTCCTCCTGCTTGAGGACGGCGTTGGCCTCCGGCGGGAGCGGTGCGCCGGTGAAGATGCGGACGGCCTCGCCGGCGTTGATCGACGGCGGATCGTCCTCGGGGAAGACCTCTGTTTCCCGGAGGTCGAGGGGATACTCCGCTGTCGCGTCGAAGGCGTAGCCGTCCATAGTCGACCGCGAAACCGGCGGTCGGTCCTCCTCGGCGAAGATATCAACCGCGAGCGTCCGCCCCCCTCCCTCGGCCAGCGGCACCGTCTCGGTGGGCTGGTCGGTCAGCGTCGTCTCCCGCAGGTCGAGCAGTCGATCCACCGCGGCGGCCCGCCACACCATACCGTCGTGTTCGTGGCTCATGCTCACTTATTGCACACGAGCAGTAAAAAACCTCAATCCTTGCAGAGAGGTCACTGTGTGCTGGTCGTGAGCGCGACACGAACATGTTCTTCCGAAACCCTCGATTGGCTTATAAACTACCCCGGGTATCTGCCGACGA
>JBLGCM010000248.1:0-3722 GCA_047617345.1 Natronomonas sp.
CGGAGCTGGTCCGTCACGTCGTCATCGTCCTCGTCGACCATCGAATCGAGGGGGTTCGAGCCGTTCTCGTCCAGCATCTCGTCGTTGAACTGGAGGATGCTCTGGAGTTCGTCGACGCTCGCGTCGAGTGCCTCCTTGCGACCGCGGAGGTGGTCGATCCGCTGGCGGATCTCGTCGGCCTCGCCCGCCGGTGCCTCGACGCTGTCCAGTTTCGCGTCGATCTCGTCGCGTTCGTCCCGGAGTGCGGTGAGGCTCTCCCGCTGTGTCTCGATCGAGTAACGAACGTCCTCGAGTTCCGATCTGACGGTCTGGAGGTCGCTCAGTTTCTCCTCCAGTTCCGCCTTCTCCTCGCGCGTCTCCTCGACGTTCGCGTCGGCAGCCTCGATCTCCGCGATCGACGCCTCGCGTTCCGCCCGTTTCTCCTCGATGTCGCCTTCGAGCCGGGAGCGTTTCTGTACGAGGCGCGTCTTCTCCTCCGACAGCGAGTCGAGCTCGGCCAGTTCGTCCTCGACACGGGACTTCTCCGCCACAGCGCGGTCGATCCGTCGCTGGATCTCGTCGGTGTCTACCGGCCGCATGATGAGTTCGCGCAGATCGTCGCCCTGCTCGACGGCCCGCCGTGCCTCGTTCCGTTCGAGGAGGAAGGCGAAGAGGTCGGCGAGACCGGGGTCGTCCAGATACGGATCGCCGCCGGCGACGACGTGGTCGCCCTTCCGATCGAGCGTCCTCGTGAACCGATCGCCGTCGACTCGGAGTTCGACGCGGCCCGACTCGGCGTCCGCCTTCAGCGGCCGTACGTCGCTTCCCAGCGCCGCCATGATGGCAAGCAAGAGCGATGTCCGATTCGTCGCGTTTCGACCGGTCAGAACGGTGACACCGGGGGCGAACTCGACTCGCGTCTCGTCGATCCCCCCCACGTGCTCCGCGGAGACGCTGACGGTCGACTCCGCGACTCGCTTCTCGGCCATGCCTCGATAGTGGCCCATCACGGTAATAACAGTTTATGCCGCCGAGCGGCAGGGGACTCCACGTGACGCCCGATAGGCGTGGACGATCCGCGTCCGATCGGAGACGACGGGCCGCTCGGCCGACGGCTCACCCGAATGGAAGCTGCGACGACGACGGGTTTACCGGGGGGTGTGATACGCGGTTTCAGTCGAATCAGTGCACACGAACTGCTTCGAATCGGCTCCCGATTGCCCGTCGATACATCGCGAACGCCGACGACCGCATCCGCCGGTGACCTCGTCCGGCCCGGCGTCCGGAGTGGCGAGTCGGGATTGCGGTCACGGACGTGTAGTACTGGTCTCCCCGGATGACTGGTAACGATCCGGTACCAGACGCGGAACTGCCATGGCGATTCGCTCAGTGACATCGGCAGACCGTTCCGGGATCGGTGGCGTCACGAAGGGGCTGCTCTCGGGTAATCCCGTGGGTCGGTACCGTGGCCCGCTGGCTGGTCAAGTCATATCGGTAGCGAGCCTAGAAGAGTTCGGCAGGAACTACTCCCTCCATCTCGGTGGCGGTGGGGTATAGAGGGCTGCAGGTCCTACTAGCAATGATGCCCGAATCAGACGCGACCCGCTGGGAGTACGAGACGCGTCGCCCGCCGCGCGATGAGACGAAAAAAGAAGCGGAGGATCCGAAAGCGGAGTTGAATCGACTCGGTGCAGAGGGCTGGGAGTTTGTGGAGACGATCGATTACGAGGGAGGCGGTACCAAGTACCTCGTTTTCAAGCGATCCGTCCGATCGAGTGAGCCAGTATGACTGACGAGACCGGCATCGGTACGGCCAACACGATGCGTGAGCGCTTGGGCGAGAGTCGGATAAAACTCTGGATGCTGCTGCGTGCGGACCGTCTCGTCGTCTCCAGCATCCTGACCGGTGCCGTGTTCGTGGCATTCGTGATCGCCGTCGCCGTCCTCCATCCACCGCTTGCACGGCAAATCGAGTCCGGCGACATGATTGATACGATGTTCTCGACGATGATCACGGTCATCGTGACTGGGACGACACTCGTCGTCACGATCGGGCAGCTCGTCCTCTCTCAGGAGAACGGCCCGCTCGGCGATCAACGCGAGCGGATGTCCAATTCGATGGATTTCCGGGACTTCACTGAAGAACTGATCGGGTCTCCGAGTCCCGTCGAGCCGTCCGAGTTCCTCCAACAGATCGTCGGGGTCACGGCAGAACGGACCACGGCTCTTCGAGAGGCTACGGGCGAGAACGATGACGAGAGCCTCCGAAAAGAGGTCGATGCATTCGCGGAGAGCGTCCGGGAAACGCTGACACGGTACGTGACCAACTCGAGGACGCGCAGTTCGGCTCGTTCGATGTGTTATTCGCCGCACTGAATTTCAATTATAGCTGGAAAATCTTCCAAGTTGAACGGCTTGCGAACGAATACGAAGGGAGCCTCACTGAGGCGGAACACGGCTCACTCGACGACCTCAAAACGGCGCTGTCCCTTTTCGGTCCGGCGCGCGAGCACATCAAGACGCTGTACTTCCAGTGGGCACTCATCAACTTGTCGCAGATGATTCTCTACGCCGCAGTCCCGACATTGGTCCTCGCGGGTATCATGGTCGCAGTCGTCGATGCAGGGACGTTCCCGGGAAGCACACTCGGTGTCGATCACATTATTCTCGTCGTGGGCGGTGCGTTTGCGGTGACGCTCGTTCCATTCATGCTGTTCGTCTCCTACGTCCTTCGCATCGTCACCATAGCGAAACGGACACTTGCCATCGAGCCGCTGATCCTCCGGGAATGACGACGCTAAGATCCGGCGCAGAACTCGAACTCCAGATGCCGTTGGATGTGGACGCCTCGTGAGGTACTCGTTGCCGGCGTCAGCGTGCGTGGAGCCATATCGAGAGCAGCCATCTCGACGACACCGCCCCGCCCATTTCGTATAGCGATATACGATTTATCAGCTCGAGGGCGCCGACGAGATCACGTCAACAGATAAATATGTTCGTCGTAGGTCCGGCGCACGCGGTTGCCCCAGTCGTGGGTGTAGGTGTCGATGATGTCGCTCGCGACGTCGCCGCGGAGGTACTTGACGATGCCGCGGTCGCCGGTTCGGTCCCGGAGGTGGGTCGTGAAGAAGTGCCGGAAGTAGTGGGGAGTGACGTTCTCCTCGGCCCCCCCGCCGTCCCGGTGCCACCCGCGCTCGCGTGCGTGTGACTCTACGGTGTGGTGGACGACGTGCGGGGTGACGCGCTCGCCCCACCCGTCTCGGGTGCTCACGAACAGGGGGTTCGCCTGCGAGACGGGATCGGGTCTGATGGCCAGCCACCGAGTGAGTGCCGTCCGCAACTCGTCGTCGACTGGGATCACCGTCGCCCGTTCGCGCTTGTTCGCCGCCGTCCGGCGCTCGCCCTCGACGACGTCGCCGACGGCGCGGTCGGCCGCGACGAAGAGGGCGTCGCCCCGGCCGTCGAGCTGAGGACGGATCGGCACGTCGAGGGCCTCCCGCGTCGCTGGGATGGAGCAGTCGCGCACGTCCAGATTGCAGAGTTCGCCCACTCGGATACCGGTCTTGAGCATCGTCAGGAGGAAGGCGCGGTCGAGAGGGTGAGCGATCCCCGCTAGGAAGTCACGCATCTCCGGGACGGTGATCTCCCGTCGCGTCGGGTCGGTGTTGATCCGCTCGTCCATCTCCTCGGCGACGAGCGCCATGGGGTTGGAATCGAACTCGCCGACCTGAGTCATGTAGGCG
>JBLGCM010000249.1:0-3713 GCA_047617345.1 Natronomonas sp.
GCGTTTACCCGGACCTCCGGTGCGAGCTCCCGCGAAAGCGTCTTTTGGAGGCCCATGACGGCCATCCGGACCGAGTTCGATAGCACGATGCTCTCGCTGGGTTCCTTCACCGTTCGGGACGTGATGTTGACGATGGAGCCGCCACCGTCCCGGAGCGGATCGGCCGCCGCCCTGACGAACCGGACCACGCTCATCACCAGGAGATCGAAGGCGTCGTACCAGTCCTGATCGGTCGTGTCCAACAGCAGTCCCGGCGGCGGCCCACCCGCAGAAGTTATGAGATGATCCAGGCCGTCGAACTCCTCGATAGTCGCCTCTACGATCGCGGCCGGCACGTCCGGGTCGGTAATGTCGCCCGCCCGGCCGACGACGGTCGCTCCGTCGGCCGCTTCGGACTCGATGTCCGCGATGGCTTGTTCAAGTTGATCCTCGTCGCGCCCGTTGATGACGACGTTCGCGCCCTCCCGTGCGAGCGCCGTCGCCGAAGCTTTCCCGAGTCCGCTACTCGATGCGGTCACGATCGCCGTGTCGCCGGTCAATCCGTCCATACAGGCCTGTTCATGCACCCGGTGGGTTATAAATACGGCTGGCGGTACACCCATGTACTCGCCGGGAGAACCGGGGGTATGGACGAATTCGACAACGTCCGCGTCGAGCGCACTGACCGCATCGCGACTGTCACTGTCGACCGACCGGCGGTCAGAAACGCCATGGACGTCCCGACGCGCCGGGAGCTCCGGGCGGTGTTCGACGCGCTGGAAGAACGGGACGAAGCCCGCGTCGTGGTGCTGCGGGGTGCCGGCGAGAACAGCTTCGTCTCCGGGGCGGATATCGAGACGCTCAACGAAATGACGCTCATGGACGGCATGGAGTACGCTGAAAAACACGCCCAGGGGCTGTACAACCGGATCGCGTCGTTCCCTCGGCCGACGATCGCGGCCATCGACGGCTATGCGCTCGGGGGCGGCCTCGAACTGGCGTTGGCCTGTGACCTTCGCGTTTCGACGCCCGATGCGAAACTCGGACTCCCCGAGGTAACCCTCGGTGTCATTCCCGGTGGCGGTGGGACCCAGCGTCTCCAGGCCGTCGTCGGTGCGGGGGTAGCCAGAGAGCTCGTTCTCACCGGGAAGGTCATCGACGCCGAGACGGCGGCGGACGTCGGCCTTCTCAATCACGTGTTCGATCCCGAGTCGTTCGACGACGAGGTCCGGGCGCTCGCCGAGGAGATCGCCTCGAACGCGCCCGTCGCGGTCAAACTGGCCAAGGCGGGGATGAACCGCGGGCTCGACCACGAGGCCGGGCTGGACTTCGAGCGGTTGGCGTTCGCGGCGACGATCGCCACCGACGACAAGGACGAGGGGACGGCTGCTTTCTTAGAGAATAGAGAACCGAGCTTCGGTGGTCACTGATCGATGACGGCGCACTTCTCGACCGGGAGGCTGATCGTGACGTCGTCGCCTTCCTCCTTCGCGACGGTTTCGATGACGATGACGATGATCTCTTCGCCGTCGACGTCCAGCACCAACTCGGTCTTGTCGCCGTAGTACAGCTTCTCCGTGATCGTCCCCTGGAGGACGTTGTCACCGTTGACGTCGGTCGCCCCGTCTTCGAGCAGGTTGATCTCTTCCGGCGAGATGGCGATGGTCGCTTCCCGGCCGTCGGTTCCGTGCCCATCGTCGCGAACTTTCATTACATCGCCGGTTTCGGTTTCGATAGTCGGATGGCCGTTCTGCATCCGGAAGGTCCCCGGCAGGAAGTTCTCCTTGCCCAGGAAGTCCGCGACGAACCGATTGTCCGGGCGCTCGAAAACCTCCTTCGGCGTCCCGACCTGCTCGATTTCGCCGTCGTTGAGGATGATCATGCGATCGGACAGCGCCGAGGCCTCCGCCTGGTCGTGTGTCACGTAGACGGTGGTGACGCCGGTCTCTTCTTGGATCTGCTTGAGCCAGATACGCGCCTCCTTCCGGAGCTTGGCGTCGAGATTCGACAGCGGCTCGTCCAACAAGAGTACGTCCGGATCGTAAACCAGTGCCCGTGCCAACGCGACGCGCTGTTGTTCGCCGCCGGATAGCTGTCGGGGGTTGTTGTCCTCGTAGCCGTCGAGGTCGACCAGTTCGAGGAACTCCCGAGCCCGTTCGTCCATCTCCTCGTCGGACATGTCGATTTGGTCGTTTTCCTGGAGCCCGAACTTGACGTTGTTGAGGACCGTCTTGTTCGGCCAGAGCGCGAACGACTGAAACACCATCCCGAGGTTCCGGTCCGCCGGAGGAATGTGGATGTCGTCGTCCGCCGACGACACGACGTTGCCCGCCAGTTCGACGCTGCCGCCGGTCACCTTCTCTAAGCCGGCGATACAGCGAAGCGTCGTCGACTTTCCACAGCCCGAGGGACCCAACAGTGACACGAGTTCGCCGTCGTTTACCTCGAAGCTCAGCCCGTTGACCGCCACCAGTTCGCCGTAATGTTTGACTAGGCCGTCAATCTTGACCTGATGCATACTCGTCGCTTCAACCTCATACGCCCCCCCTGCTTAAGTTTTGCTGGCATGGGTATCGTTATGTACCACCTATCGGCCGAACGGCAGAATCCATACAGCGCTTCCCTGGCCTTTTTGCCCTCACACGGATAGCCGGCGCTGCCGATCGTCGCGCCGAGCGGTACACAGTGCCGATAGAGGTTCGGGCGCGACAGACAATCCGGGTCGATCAACGGCCGTCCAAGCCGCTGACAGTTTCTCGCTCACTCGCGATCCGAGAGCAGCTCCCGGGCGACGATCGCGCGCTGGATCTCGCTCGTCCCGCCCGCGATGGTGGCACTGGCCCCCTCTCGCCAGTACCGTTCCATGTCGTTGGCGGGAAACAGACTGGCCCCGCCGAGGATCTGCATCCCGTCGCCCGCGACCGACCGCAACACTTCGCCGGCTTTGAGTTTGGCCTGTGCGGTGAGCCGACGCGACCCCTCGCCGCGATCGATCGCGGAGGCCGCCCGGTAGACGAGCAGCCGGGCGCTGTCGACCTCGGTCTGCATGTCGGCGAGGCGGTGCCCGATCTCCTGGAACCGACCGATCGATTGTCCGAACCGTTCCCGGCTGGCGGCCTCGTCAGCCGCCGTGTCGACGACCGTCTGTGCGTTTCCGACCATCATCGCCGCAATTCCGGTGTGCTCGCGGATCAGATGATCCGAGAGGAGGTCCCACCCCTCGCCTTCCGAACCAAGCCGATTGTCGACGGGGACGCGAGCGCCGTCAAAAAACAGCTGGGCTGTCCCGACCGCCTTACGCGAGACGAGTGAGAGCTCCGTCACGTCGACGCCGTCGAGATCCGTCGGGATCATTAAAAGCGAGATCCCCTCTCGCTTCGGGGCGTCCGGATCCGTCCGGACGAACGCCTGGACGAGCGTGTCGGGAGCCGCCGCGCCCGACTGGTAGGTTTTTTCGCCGGTGACGACGTACGTTCCGTCCCCGTCGTTTTCGGCCCGCGTCTGTAAGCTTGCCGCGTCGCTTCCGGTATCGGGCTCCGTGACCCCGACCGAAAATCGAATGTCGCCGTCCAGAATCGCCGGGACGAACCGCTCGATCTGTTCGTCCGTTCCGAACGCCAGGACGTTTTCGACGCCGGCAGCGGACGTCAGCGCCGGGATCCCGAAATCGTAGCCATACATTCCCAGGGCTTCGAGTAATACGGCCTGCTCGACCTGATCGCCACCTTGGCCGC
>JBLGCM010000250.1:0-3707 GCA_047617345.1 Natronomonas sp.
CGAATTTCCTGAGATATTCGTCCGTCGTGAACACCGCGGCCCCTTCGGTGAGGGCCCGGATGACGTAGCTTCCCTCGCCGGTCTGTGGGTCGATCTGTTCGGCGAGGCGGCGCTGTCGGTCGTTCTGGAACTGGATATAATGCGCGAGTTCGTGGGCGACGAGCATCGTCTCCTCCTCGCGGGTCGCGTTCGGCTGGACGAACAGCGCAACCGAACCCGATCCGAGCGTGTAACCGTTGCCGACGCGGTCGACGAACGTCTCGTTGCCGACGGCGCCGGACTCGAATCCGATCACGTCGAAAAAGCGCGGTCGGTCGGTACCGATCCCGCCGGTCGGAAGCGAGTCGCCGAACTCCTCCGTAGAATTGTAGACGCGAACGGATTCCGGTGCAGGCGTTTCGGTCTCCAGTAGGATCCGCAACCGTTCGTAGACGAGTCCCGGATCGGTCCGTAACTCCCCGCCCTCGACCGTCACATTGGCCCACTCGGAAACGGGGAACGGATCGCCGGCCTCGCCGGTCGTCTCGTTTTGCGTCGTGTTGGTCCCGAGCCCGTCTTGGCCCGCTGGTTTTTGCTCCGACGGCCCGGGAGCGTCAACGCTCGCCCCGGGTGCCTGACAGCCGCTAACCGCGAGGGAAACAGCGAGTACGGCGACCGCGAGTGCTCGTCTGTAATCCATTACTGCCCGGTGACTTCCTCGGCTGTCGGTGCGCCGTCGGCTGCTTCAGGGAGGGTGATCTCAACCGCCTCGTAGGTGAAACGCAGGAGGCTGTCAGTCTGTTGTGTGAACGTGCCCCGAACTGTTGAGACCGTCAACACGGAGTCTTCTGCAACCTGTGCGGGAAGGGCCGTTTCCGTCGAGAGCCAGAGGTTGAGTTGGTACCGGTCGACCCCGGTAACTGACTGGCGACTCTCCACGAGCGCCTCGCTGTCGACCGTCGCGCTGACTGCGTACACGTCTTCGCCGTCGATTTCGGTCCGACCTTCGACCGTTCCCGTGGCGTTTGCGAAGAGCAGTTCTAACTGCGCAACCGAGTCGAACTGCTGGAAGACCTGCCCGAAAGAGCCAGTCAGGTTAGTGCGGACCCACTGCGTCCCGTACTGTTGTGCGATCCGCTCGTTCGACTCGTAGAGACTGTCATTTAGGAGATACTGTTGAGTGTTGATCAACCCGGTCTGGGAGTCAGTGACTCCCTCGATAGCTGCCCGCTGCTGTGCTCTGTCGATGCGGCCCGTCTGGTTGTTTCGAGTTGTGACCTCCTGATTGTTCGAGCGCTGAACGGTCGTGATGTTCTGTTCTATGCGGTAGCTCTCGACGGTATCGAGGGCTTTGACGCTGTCGTTGAGTAACCCAGCAGCCGTCACGTTCTGCTCGACCGGTTCGAGATCACTGAACACCGCGTTTTCGGTCGATTCTGTCGAGTTCTCTCCGCTCTCGTCGCCACCTTCGTCGGTCGAATCGTCGTCGTTTTGCTCGGTTTCGCTTCCGGGGTCTTCTGGGTCGTTATCCTGTGCCGTGTCGTCTCCCGTTCCGTCGGGGGAGCCGAGACCTGCACAGCCCGCGGTCACCACGAGAGCAACGACAGCGAGGAGGGCTAGTTGCTGCCTGCTTCCCGGCCACTCGAAACGTATCATACGTGATTATGCAGATAACTGCTGGATAAATGCTTCCGTTCTCCCTGGTTGTTTCTTCGTGGGAAACACTGGCCCCTGCCTTATTGTCCGTGACTCTCTTCACGGTCGAGTATGTATCGCCGGCAGTTTCTGCAGGCTGGCGGAGGGATCGTCGCTACAACCGTCCTCGCAGGTGGCGGTGCTGCTCAGTCCGGTGATCGTTCGGGGTCGTTCGAGCCGCTGGGATCTGTCGGGGTCGCCGGGGCGACTGACTGCACCGTCCAGGGAGAGTTCGCGTACATCGCCGCCACCGATGGGTTCGCTGTCGTCGATATCGCTCATCCCGAATCGCCGACCATCGCCGCCGAGCGGCGCAATATCGAGACAAGGGACGGCCAGCAGCTGCTCGACATTCTCGATTGCTGGGCGAGCGAGGACAGACTAGTGGTTGGCGGGCCGGGTGATTTCAATTCTGGGTCCGCACACGGCTTTGCGCTGTACGACATCGCCGACCCAACGGAACCGGAACAGCTCGCCTTTTACGACGTTGGAGCGCCGTCAGGAGGCGGATTTTACATTCACAACCTCTCTCTCGACGAGGGAACCGTCTACTTGACCGGCAGCGGCACACCGACGAATCCGCTGGTGATGGTCGACGTGACGGGAACCGAACCCGAGGAGGTCGGCCGCTGGTCGCTCGCGGACTCCGACGAGGGCTACCGAGACGTTTCTCCCGCAGCCCGAAGCCTGCACGACGTGACCGTACAGAGCGGCATCGCGTACGTCCCCTGTTGGGACGCCGGTACCTGGATCGTCGACGTGAGCGAACCCGCCGACCCCAGAGTCCTCGCTCAGATCGGCGAGTACAGCCTCGACGAACTGCGGGACCGCCATGGAAACGGGGAATTCTACCCGCCGGGGAACGCACACTACACGATGATCACCGACGACGGAACGTTGCTCGCCGTCGGCGAAGAGGGGTGGGAGTTCAGCGGTGCCGGCGGCCCCGGAGGCATCGATCTCTACGATGTGCGCACGAAGACGGATCCGCAGCATCTCGCTCGAATCGATGCGCCACCCGGCGACGATCAGACACAGGCGGGGCGGTTCACGAGTGCACACAACTTCGATTTTTCGGGGGATCTGCTGTACAGTTCGTGGTACTACGGCGGCGTGAAGGTCCACGATATCGGCGACCCAGCGAACCCCGACGAGATCGCGCACTGGCGCGACTCCGAGACGAGCTTCTGGACCGCCGAGGCCGCTGCGGACGGATTCGCCGCGACCAGTGCAGATGTCTCGAAGACCCTTCGGGAGAACCCCCCCGATGTTCGTGAAGCGCTGTATGTCTTCCCGGACTCTCCCGAGGCGGGGGCCGAACGAGCAGATACGGAGGACAGCGGGGCGCCAGACGGGCCGGACGCCGACGGGGTCGGCTCCGGATTCGGCGTTCCCGCGGCGATCGGGGGCGCGCTGAGCGGGTACTACCTCACGCGGCGCGAGGGCGACGACTGACCGCGCCGCCGGCCGAAGACCGGGTTTAAGAGGATCGCCCGCCGACATCGATTCGATGTCGAACGCGAAAGGGGACCGTCGGGAGCGAGAACTCGTCAACAAACTCGACGAGGCCGGATTCGCGGTCATGCGCGCGCCGGCGAGCGGCAGCGCGACCGAGCGCGAACTGCCGGACGTGCTGGCCGGCAACAGCGACCGCTTCTACGCAATCGAGGCCAAGTCCTCGGCCGGCGATCCGATCTACCTCGACGGGGAGGAAGTGTACGCGCTGGTGTATTTCTCCCGGAACTTCGGCGCGAAGCCGCGGATCGGGGTCCGCTTCGACCGCGAGGACTGGTATTTCTTTCACCCCGACGACCTCTACCAGACCG
The DNA here is from genome assembly GCA_047617345.1 of Natronomonas sp. Taxonomy (GTDB): domain Archaea; phylum Halobacteriota; class Halobacteria; order Halobacteriales; family Haloarculaceae; genus Halovenus. The sequence goes on from JBLGCM010000250.1 coordinate 3,501, forward strand.
ACGGCGGCAACTACCGCGTCAAAAAGGAGACGGCACTCGCGGACGGCGTCGACTTCGAGGAGTTAACCGGCCACTCCGAGAAAGTCACGCTGGACGAACTCGGCGAAGCGGAAGACGGTTCCGCGGAGGCCTCAGATATCCGCCCGGTTCTCGAAGCCATCGAACGCGGTGACCTCTCCATCGAGGACGGTGTGGAAATGCTCGACT
>JBLGCM010000251.1:0-3701 GCA_047617345.1 Natronomonas sp.
CAGGACCGAGTTTATCGACGCCCAGCAGGCGGCGAGTCTGGATCTGATCGCCGAGGGGCAGGGCCGATGGGACGACATGCTCGCCCATCCGCTCGCGGTCAACGACGCCGTCGACACGCAGGGAATCGTCCGGTACTACGATAATAACAACTTCTATCGCGACCCGGTCGTCACCGGTGATTTAGAAGCAACTGGTGACGTTGCCGACGAACTCGAAGCGGCGAGCGAGCAGGTCGACGGCGGCCTACAGGCCGTCCTCCCGGGGCCGTACTCGCTCGCGGATCTGGCGACGGACGACCACTACGGCGACGAGGCCGACTTCCAGGCCGCTATCGGTGACTTTCTCGCCGACGAGGCGAGTCTGCTTCCCGATGTCGAGGCGCTCTTTTTGCTCGAACCGTCGCTCGTCGAGAACGCGCCCGGCGAAGGAGCAGACGAACGCGCCAGCGAGGCTATCGACACGGTCGCGACCGCGACCGGCGCCGATGTCGTCGTCCACCCCTACTGGGGGGCACTCGACGAGAAAACCTACGCGCACGTGATGGACGCCGACATCGACGCGCTCGGATTCGATCTGATTGCCGATCACGAGCAGAACGTCTACAACGCACAGGAGTACGGCACGCCCGACGACGTCGCGCTGGGTATCGTCGACGGCCAGAACACGCTGGTCGAAGAGCCCGAGACGATCGAGGAACGCATCGAGTGGTTCACAGAGCAGACCCAGCAAAATGATTACGAACGGATCTACGCGACGACCAACACGGAGACATTCTACCTGCCGGTTAGCCGTTTCGAGGAGAAACTGGAGGCGCTTGGCGCAGTCAACAAGACAGAGGTGAAAGCATGACTCGAGAACAGTTCAGACCCGAGAACCACGACAACGACCACTTCCTGCTGACGACCGTCGTCGGTTCGTATCCGAAGCCGAAGTGGCTCCACCGCGCGCGGGATCTCTACGAGGACGAGGACCACGAGTTCGACGAGGAGAACTTCGAGGAGGCGAAAGACGACGCCGCCCGGCTGATTACCGAAGAACACGAGCGTTGCGGACTGGACGTCGTCGTCGACGGTGAGATGCGGCGCAACGAGATGGTCGAGTACTTCGCCCACCGTATCGACGGCTACGAGTTCAACGGGCCGGTGAAGGTCTGGGGGCACAACTACTTCGACAAGCCGAGCGTCGTCGAAGAGGTCGAATACGACGAGGAGTGGCTCGTCTCCGAGTACGAGTTCACGGCGGGCATCGCCGATGCACCGGTCAAGGTCCCGATTACGGGGCCGTACACGCTGGCACGGTGGTCGTTCAACGAGGTCTACGACGACGAACGAGAGCTCGCCCTCGAACTGGCCGAGCTAGTCAACGAGGAGATCGCGGCCCTCGTCGAGTCCGGCGCGCGGTACATCCAGATCGACGAACCCGCGCTGGCGACGACGCCGGACGACCACGCTATCGTCGGCGAGTGCCTCGAACGGATCGCCGACGACGTACCCGGAGACGTGCGCCTCGGCCTGCACGTTTGTTACGGCGACTACTCGCGGATCTACCCCGAGATGCTCGACTATCCAGTCGAGGAGTACGACCTCGAACTCTGCAACGGCGATTACGACCAACTCGACGTGTTCAAAGAAACCGAGTTCACGAAAGATCTCGCGCTCGGCGTGGTCGACGTGCACGTTCGCGAACCCGAGTCGGTCGAGGAAATCAAAGAGAACATCAAGAAAGGCCTGGAGATTGTGCCGCCGGAGCGGCTGACGATCAGTCCCGACTGCGGGCTGAAACTGCTGCCCCGCGATGTTGCCTACGGCAAAATGGAGAACATGGTTCAGGCCGCCCGCGAGGTCGAGGCCGAACTCGACGCCGGCGAAATCGACGTCGACGCGCCGACGCTTTCTGCCGACGACTGAGCGGATTCCGCTTTCCTATCCGAGACTGGCCGCATCGAATCGCCAGATCCCGATCAGCAGCGGCACGACCAACCACGCGACCAGCAGTGCCAGCCCCATCTCACCCTGAACGTACCACGACATCGACGCCGGATCGAGACCGTTCGTCGCCAGGAAATCCTCGGGGAAGGCGAGCATCGTCGAGCCGAGATAGGACTGAGTCGGGCTGATGACCATCGTCATGAAGGTGAGCGGATCCCGCCCGACGCCCAGACTGAGCAGATCGTTGAGGACGTATCTGAGCAGGCCCTGGATCGACAGATCACCGAAGACGACGAGCAGATTCGTCACGAAGTAGAAGCCGAGGGCGCCACCCATCGCCCGCGACCGCGAGGCGGTCGACGCCGAGATGGCGACGGCGACCGCGACGTAAGCGAGGGCATACAGCGTCGTCAGCGCCGCGACGGCAACGAAGGTCCCGATCATGAGCTCGGAGAACCAGACGACCGACAGGATCGCCGAGACGACGAAGGCGAACAGGAGCGAGGCGCTGACGACCGCCGTCCGGGAGAGGAACTTCCCGACGACGAGTTCGCGTCGGTCGATCGGCGTCGATAACAGGAACTTGATGCTGCCGGACTCGCGCTCGCCGGCAATCGAGAGATACGCCGCGACCAGTGCGATAGCCGGGACGAACATCGCGCCGATGAAGACCAGATTCCACAGCGCCAGCAGCACATCCGCGAATCCGTCGATGCCGCCGAAGGCGTTGATCTGATAGAAAAACAGCACTGTGACGAGCGTGAACAAAATCCCGACGAACCAGACGATTTTCGACCGCCGCACGTCGAGAATGTCCTTGCGCATCACGCCGATAGCGCTCATTGTACCACCTCCGACTTGGCGGCAGTCCCGCCTGCGGTACCCGCCTCCTCAGCCTCGATCTCCCCGTTCCCGGTGTAGGTGTTGAACAACTGTTCGAGGGAGGTATCCTCGGAGACGATGTCCGTCACGCGGGTTCGCTCGTCGAGGGCCCTGACGATGCGGATCTTCGCCGCCGGCCCCGCGAGCGACGCCTCGACGACGCCGTCCTCGATAGTGACGCTTTCGACCCCGTCGATATCGGTGAGCGTCTCCGCCGCCGGCGCGTCGAGCACGTCGACTTGGATCGATGCGCCGAGATCGAGATTGTCGCGGAGTTCGTCGAGGGTTCCCTCGGCGACGAGTTCGCCCTCGTTCATGATACCGACCCGATCGCAGACGGCTTCGACCTCTCCGAGGATATGGCTCGAAAAGAACACCGTCCGGCCCTGCTCGGCCTCCTCGCGGATGATCTCGCGCATCTCCTGCATTCCGGTTGGATCGAGTCCGGAAGACGGCTCGTCGAGAATCAAGAGATCCGGGTCGCCGATCAGTGCCATTCCGAACGCGAGTCGTTGCTGCATCCCCTTCGAGTACTCACCGACCGCTCGCTTCCCGTCCTCGGCCGTGAGTCCGACCTGTTCGAGCGTCCCGTCGATATCGCCGTCGATACCCTTCGAGTCGGCCATCCAACGGAGGTGTTCCCGGCCGGTCAGCCGGTCGTACAACTCACCGCCCTCCGGTAGCACACCGGTTCGCTGGCGGATTTTCTTGGCGTTTTTCTCCGGATCGTAGCCGAGCACGCTCGCCGATCCCGAACTGCGTCGGATGAGGTCCAGTAGCATGTTGATCGTTGTCGACTTCCCCGCCCCGTTCGGACCGAGAAACCCGTAGATCTCCCCCTCTTCGATGACGAGATCCAGTCCGTCGACGGCGGTCAACTCGCCGAATCG
>JBLGCM010000252.1:0-3676 GCA_047617345.1 Natronomonas sp.
GTGTAGGCGAGATACTTCCGCCCGGCCGCGCGGGCCTCGTCGGTCTCGTCGTGGGCGACCAGCGGGTACGTCACGATAGAGAGCAGTTCGTAGAAGAGGAACATGACGATCAGATTCTCGGCGAAGGCGATGCCGATGGCCGTCGACAGCGAGGCCGCGAAGGCCGCGAAAAAGCGGGTCTGGTTGGGCTCGTTCAGCCCGCGCATGTAGCCCGCACAGTAAAATGCCGTGAAGATCCACAGAAAACTGGCGAGCAGGGCGAAGACCATCCCGAGCGTGTCGACCCGCAGCGCGAACTCGATACCGAAGACGAACTCGCCCATCGACCAGCGGAAGGTCTCGCCGTCCAGCACCGCGGGGAGCATGCTCGCCACAATGGCGAATTTCAGCAGCGCGGCCAGCACCGACCAGAACTCCCGGACGTTCGGTCGGCGGTAGGAGGCGATGATGAGCATCGTCGCCACCGTCGAGACCAACACTGCGGCAATCGGTTGGGGGTCACCGCCGGGAATCTCAACCATCCAGCACCACCCCCGGATCGGTGAACAGCCGATCCACGACCGGATCGACCAGCCCGGTCAACTCGCCGCCGGCAAACCCGAGGACGAGCGTCAAGACGGCGGCACTCACGGCAAGCAGGAACATCCCCACCGAGAGCGTTCGGCCACCGTCGGCAACGACGGCGGCGCTCGGCTCGGCGTGGTTCGGCACCTCCTCGGGAGGGTAATCGAAGTACAGCTTTTCGAGAATCCGTGCGACGTACAAAAGCGAGAGCAGCGTGCTCGCGAAGACGACGAAGATGACCGGCCAGAGCCCGGATTCGACCGCCGCGACGGCGAGATACCACTTCCCGATGAAGCCGACCGTCGGCGGGACACCGACGATACCGAACCCGAGGACCGCCATCGCCCCGGAGAGGAACGGCCGCCGCTTCGCGAGGCCGGCAAACTCCGAGAGCCGCCGGGCTCCGGTACTCCGAGCGAGCGCGCCCGCGGTGGCGAACAGCCCGGCCTTGATCAGTCCGTGCGCGAGCAGGTGAATCGCGACGCCGTAGACCGCAAAGCGCGCGGCGGTCTCGCCGGCGCTCGGGTGGACGGCGACGCCGATGCCCAGTACGATCAGTCCGAACTGCGCGACCGAGGAGTAGGCGAAGGTCCGCTTGACGCGGCGTTGCATCGCCGCGAGGAAACTCCCGGCGAGGACGCTCGCCCCGGCCAGCACCAACAGGCCGTTCAACATGAGCTGTGCGTTCAGTGAGGCCTCGAAGAACGCCGGCGTGAACACCTCCCACGTGATCCGGGCTAATGCGTAGGCTGCGGTCGTCGAGACCAGCGCCGAGATGTAGATCGTCACCGAATCCGGGGCCGCAGCGTAGGCGTCGGGCTGCCAGCTATGCAACGGATAGATTGCCGCCTTCGTCGCGAGGCCGACCGCGACGAACCCGAAGGCCGCGACCACCGTCGGATCGGTGTACAGCGCGTCGCCGATCCACGCGGGGTCGCCGGCCAGCGACCGCGAGACATCGAGCATGTTCAACGCGCCAGTGGCGACGAACAGATAGCCGACACCGATGAGATACATCGACGCGCCGACGGTGCCGATGACGAGATACTTCAGTGAGGCGACCGCCGACTCGGCGGACTGATCGCCCGCAATAAGGGCGTAGGATGACAACCCGACGATTTCCAGAAAGACGAAGAGGTTGAACAGGTCGCCGGTCAAAACGAGGCCCATCAGCCCCCCAGCGAGCAGGAGATAGCCGCTGTAGAAGGCGTTCCCTCGCGGTCCGGCCCGCCGAGCGAAGGCGAGTACGCCCAGCGAGACGGCCGCGATCAGCGCCACGATCAGTGCGGAGAACTCGTCGGCAACGAGCTCGATCCCGACGACGAAGTTCTCCGTCGTCGAGCCGTCGGCCAGTTCGACCGTCTTCCGGCCGAACCGTTCGCCGCCGAGGACGTGGACGATACCGCGCCGGCCGTGACCGCCCGCCGCGTAAACCGCGTAGGCGAGCCAGCCGGCCAGTGCGGCTTCGACACTCAACACGACCGCCGCGACCGTCCAGCCGATCCGCTCGCGCACGAGGCCGAGAGCCAGCGGCAGGGCCGCACCCAGAATCGGGACGGCAATGAGCAGGCCCGGCAGCAACTGCTCAGTCATCCGCACGCACCTCCTTGAGTGTCTCCTCGTCGAGCGTGCCGTACTCGTCGTAGATCCTGACGATCAACGCGAGTGCGACCGCCGTCAGTGCGATCCCGACGACGATTGCGGTCAGCACGATCACCTGTGGGAGCGGACTGGCGTAACTCTGCCCGGCGAAGGCCTCTTTCGGGATTGTCGGCGACTGTCCGTCCTCGACGTAGGCCGTCGAGATGAAAAAGAGGAAAATCGCCGTCTGGAAGAGATTCAGCCCGATGACTTTCTTGACCAGATTCGACGAGGCGACGACGATATACAGTCCCGTCACGAGCAGGATGGCGAACAGCAGATAGGTGTACTGGTTGATCAGTAGTTGCTCAATCATCGCCGGCCACCTCCTCGCTGCCGAGTCCGGCCGCGATGACGAAAAACAGCCCGACGACGACGCCGCTAACGATCGGTGCGATACCGACGATTTCGATGCTCTCCAGGCCCCATTTGGGGGAGGTGATCAGGCCGACGTCAACGTAGAAGTCGTATTCGAGGAAGTTCATCCCGCCGAAGACGACCGGCACGAGACCGATCAGTGCGAAGGCCACGACGCCGCCGGTCGCGAGCGCAACGACGGTCCGGTTGCGAAGCCAGTCCCGGGTCGGTTCGATTCCGAACGCGAACGCGATCATCAACACGGTCGCGCCGATGATCGCGCCGCCCTGGAACCCGCCGCCGGGCGAACCGCCGCCGTGGAAGGTCAGAAAGAGCCCGTAGGTGAGCGCGAAGGGGGCGACGACCCGGACAGTCGACATGATTATCTGGCTCTCGACGTACATCGACTCGGTTGGATCTGTCCTGGATTCACTCACGGGTAAACACCACCTGTTTGAGAACGATCAGCGTCGCGATGCCGGCCGCGAATACCACGACCGCCTCCCCGAAGGTATCGAACCCTCGGTAGCCGGCGAGCACCGCAGTCACGGCGTTTTCCACGCCGGTGTCTGCATAGGAGTGCTCGATGTAATACTGCGTGACGCCGGGGGTCAGCCACGGTCGCTCGCCCGTGGTTCCCAGCGCGGGGAACTCCCGGAACGTCTGCACGAGGACGACCAACAGCCCGCCGAAGACGACCACGGCCCGAACACTCACCGTCTCGATGGTCCGGTCCACGTCCATCCGTGCGGTCTTGGCGATGGTCAACAACAGCAGCACCGTCGTCACGCCGGCCCCGATGGCTGCCTCGGTCATCGCCACGTCGGGAGCCAGCAAGAAGGCATAAAACAGCGCCATTCCGAGGCTGTAGGCGGCGAAGATGACGATCACCGCGAGAATGTCTCGCAGTAGTGCTGTCGCGACAGCGGTCGCCAACACGAACAGGAACAGCGCGGCCTCGAAGGCGGATATCACGGCGAATCACCACCCTGCCCGCCGTCGGTGGCCGGCGTCGCTCGCTCCTCCTCGTCGTTTGCGGGACTGGGCGTCAACCGTTCGGACTCGGCCGCTAGGTCACTGTCTGTCCGGTCGTCGTCGGTCGTCCACGGTTCGA
>JBLGCM010000253.1:0-3674 GCA_047617345.1 Natronomonas sp.
GGTTCGGCGTCCTCACCCGCATCACCGAACCCGACGGCGAGACGGTGACGCTCGTCCAGAAGGCCAAGGCGTACAACGGCGAAATCGACGAGTCCGACGACGTCGACGTGAAGAAGTTGCGCGAGGAGGGCGAACAGCAGGCCGACATCGCGGAGGGGATGGACGGCGTCTCCGCCCGGTTCATCGGCGACGAAATCGCGGAGGCAATCATGGACGCCACCCACCGCGGCCGGTCCTACCTCTCCCCGCTCTCGGTGTTCACCCACTTCGAGCGCAACCTCGAAAACCACGGCTCGATACCCGAGGAGAACATCGACCGCTACCACCGCTATCTCGAACTCGTCCGCGAGGAGTACAAGGAGCGAGCCATCGAGGACGTGCGCCACGCGCTGGCGTACGACTTAGACGAGATCCAGCGACAGGGCGAGAAGTACATGGACCACGTGATGGCCTACATCGACGACGACACGGTCGAAGACGAGATCACCGGCCGCGAGCAGGAACCGGACGAGCAGTTCCTCCGCAGCGTCGAGGAGAAGCTCGATCTGCCGGAGGACCGCAAGGACGACTTCCGCCAGGAGGTCGCCAACTGGGTCTCCCGGCGCGCACGCGAAGGCGAGACCTTCGATCCGCAGGACAACGACCGCCTGCGCCGCGCCTTGGAGCGGAAACTCTGGGAGGACAAAAAGCACAACATCAACTTCTCGGCGCTGGTCTCGAGCGGCGAGATGGACGACGACGAGCGCAATCAGTGGATCGATGCACTGATCGAGCAGGGCTACTCCGAGGAAGGAGCGCAGGAGGTGCTCGAATTCGCCGGCGCAGAGGTCGCAAAGAGCGAAATGGAGGAGTGAGCCGTGAGCTCCGAGGAGTACATCGAGGCGGCAAACCGGGAACTCGACGAGGCCTATCAGCGCCCGATGAGCCTCGACGAGTACGTCGAGCATCTCCTCGACCACCCACAGCAGGCCGCCCACGCGTCGAAATATCTGCTCAACGCCATCGAGCACGCGGGCACGCGAACGGTCATCGAGGAAGGCGAGGAGACGGAGCGGTACCGCTTCTTCGACGATCCGTGGAACGACGGCGAGCACGCGATTCTCGGCAACACAGAAGTGCTCAATCGCTTCGTCGACGATCTGCGCTCCATCGCCGCGGGCCGGGGCAAAGACGAGAAGATCCTCTGGCTCGACGGCCCGACAGCCACGGGCAAATCCGAGCTCAAACGCTGTCTCATCAACGGGCTCCGGGAGTACTCCAAGACCGAGGCCGGCCGGCGGTACACGATGGAGTGGAACGTCGCCGGGATGAGCGATCAGCCGGGACTGACATACGGCGACGAGGTGGCCGCCGACGAGGACGACTGGTACGAAAGCCCCGTCCAGTCACACCCGCTGTCGGTCTTTCCCGAGGACGTGCGCGCGGACTTGCTCGCCGAACTCAACGAGCGACTGGACGACCACATCCCGGTCCGGATGGAGGCGGAGATGGACCCGTTCTGCCGGGAGGCATACGACTATCTCGAAGAGCAGTACCGCCGCGACGGCGTTGCCGACCTGTTCTCGGCGGTGACGGGCCCGAATCACCTGCGGATCAAGAATTTTGTCGTCGACGTGGGGCGGGGGATCGGCGTGCTCCACAGCGAGGACGACGGCTCCCCGAAAGAGCGACTGGTCGGGTCGTGGATGGCCGGAATGTTGCGGGAGTTGGATTCGCGAGGCCGAAAGAACCCGCAGGCGTTTTCCTACGACGGCGTCCTCTCGCAAGGCAACGGGCTCGTCACCATCGTCGAGGACGCGGCCCAGCACGCCGATCTGCTCCAGAAGCTACTGAACGTCCCCGACGAGAACCGCGTGAAACTCGATAAGGGGATCGGGATGGACGTCGACACGCAGTTGATCGTCATCTCGAACCCCGACCTCGAGGATCAACTCAACCAGCACGCCGACCGCAACGGGACCGACCCGCTGAAGGCGCTGAAACGGCGGCTCGACAAACACCAGTTCACCTACCTGACCAACCTCTCGCTGGAGGCCGAACTGCTTCGCCGGGAGTTGACAGAGGAGACGACCGTCTGGGACGCGAACAGCTGGGACCAACTGGCGGAGTGGATCCGCGAACCGATCACGATCAGCGTCCGAGACAGTTCCGGGGCTGTGACCGAGCGCGAACTCGCGCCCCACGCCATCGAGGCGGCGGCGCTGTACGCCGTCGTCTCGCGACTGGACGCCTCGGATCTGCCGGAGGATCTCGATTTGACCGAGAAAGCGTTGCTGTTCGACCGCGGTTATCTTCGCGAGGGCGACGAGCGGATCGACATCGACGAGTTCGAGTTCAGCGACAAGGCCAGCGACGGCAAACACGGCATTCCGGTCACTTTCACTCGTGACATCATCGCCGATCTCCTCCACGAGGACTCGGAGCGCTTCCACGAGGATCTGCCGGTCGAGGGGGTGATCATGCCGCGGGATCTGATCAACGCGATGGCCGAACGCCTCTCGGATGCGCCGGTGTTCTCGAACACCGAGGCCGCGGAGTTCGAGGAGCGCGTCGCCCCGGTGAAAAACTACATCTTCGGCCAGCAGGAGGAAGACGTACTCGACGCGATGATGCGGGACAAACGCGTCGACGAGGAGACCGTCGAGGAGTACGTCGAGCACGTCTACGCGTGGGCGGAGGGCGAACGAATCGAGAACGACCGCGGCGAGCTGGTCGAGCCAGATCTGCTGAAGATGAAAGTCTTCGAGATCGAGCATCTCGGTCGGTTCAGCGAGGACAGCTACACGGGCGACAAACCCCACGAGGCGGTCCGTCTGTTTCGCAAAGAGAGGATCATCACGGCGCTGAACCGCCACGCGTGGCGACAGCGCGACGAGGAGTTCCGCGTCTCGGATGTCAATCCCAAGGAGATACCCGTCATCAAGTCGGTGCTCGGGACTCACGACTGGGAGGATATCAAGCGGACCTTCGAGGACTTCGACCCCCGACAGTGGGACAACCCGCCGAGCGGGACGGAGACGGCCGACATCAAACGCGAGACCATCGAGAACATGCAAGACCTGTTCGAGTACAGCGAGGCGTCGGCGGAGTTGACCAGCCGATACGTCATGAGCCAGGTGAGCTACAGATGGGACTGAGAGACGACCTCGAACGGTACCGGGAGGTCGGCGAGAACCGCCGGCAGGATCTCTCGGAGTTCATCCAGTACGGCGACCTCGGACAGAGCCGCCGCGACGAGGTCAAGATCCCGATCAAGATCATCGACCTGCCGGAGTTCGAGTACGACCAGCGCGATATGGGCGGCGTCGGACAGGGCGAGGACGGCGCGCCGCAACCGGGCGATCCGGTCGGCGACCCCGAACCCGGCGACGGGGACGGCGAGGACGGCGACCCCGGCGAGGAGGGCGACGAACACGAGTACTACGAGATGGATCCCGAGGAGTTCGCCGAGGAACTCGACGAGCAGTTGGGGCTGGACCTCGACCCGAAAGGCAAGAAGGTCATCGAGGAGAAGGAGGGCGACTACACCGATCTCACCAGGACCGGTCCGACCGGGACGCTGGATTTCGAGCGGCTGTTCAAGAAGGGACTGAAGCGGAAACTCGCGATGGATTTCGACCGCGACTACGTCCGTGCGGCGCTGAAAATCGACGGCTGGGGACCGGCGAAGGTCT
>JBLGCM010000254.1:0-3666 GCA_047617345.1 Natronomonas sp.
GCCCAGACTGGTCCCGCCGGAAACTGGTTCAGTACAGCGGTGTCGGTATCGCGCTGGCAGTCGCAGGATGTAACGGAGCGGGCGATTCGAGCGGCGAAGGTGACGACAACGGGCTACCGAAAGATTCCGCTGACGCGTTCGAGTTAGCGGGAGATGGATCCGCGGGCTTTCGGGAGTGGCTCGGTCCGGAGTTCACCCTCGAATCGCGTGCAGACGGCGAACAGCGACAGTTGTTCCAGTTCGTCGATTACGAGGAGATCCCCGACGGAGAGATGCAACAACAGCGGGATCAGCGAGTGAACTTCGCCGAGCAGATCGGTGCCGCTCCCGAGAGCATCGAGCGAGAACTGCTACTGGGACCGATCACCGATAACCTCCCGTACCGGGCGCTGTTCGGTTCGTTCGACGCCGCGGCGCTCGTCGATTCCTTCGAGAACGAGGGCTTCGAGCGGACGGGCGAACCGGGTGATTTCGTCATCTTCGACGAGTCCTTCGCGATCAGCGGGGACACGATCATCGAGCATCCGAGCAGTGCAACGCTCATTGAGAGGATGATGAGCGGCCAGCAGTCTTTCGAGGGAATCGACGAAGAGATGGAGCTGGTGCTCGATCTCGTTCCTGCAGGCCCGCAAACGACGATCACCAGCCGAGGCGACCACGACGACGTCGTGTTGGACGGATTGACAATTTTCGAGTTGAACGGGCCGGTCGTAACACGCGGAATCCGAACGTTGATCTTCGAGGACGAATCGGCTGCGACCAGCGAGCGCGTCCGGGAGATCGACATCGACGGCTCGGCCAGAAACGAAGTCGTTACAGAGGAGATTCGGGGCCGAGTGGCGATGATCGAATCGCGGCGAGCGGAGTAGGTTACTGTTGGTCGTCGAGGAGCGCCTGGGCCTGCTCGAAATGCTCGGCCTCGACGGTGATTTCCTCGGCGCGGTCGGCCGCGTCTTCGGGATCGATTTCGGTCGCGATCTCACGCACTGCACGCATCGAGGCTTCCCGAACCAGCGATTCGAGTTCGGCGCCCGAGTAGTCCGCAGTCCGTGCGGCCAGCGTCTCGATGTCGACCCCCTCGCCCAGCGGCGTCCCCGCCGTATGCACCGCCAGAATCTCGACGCGGGCCTCCTGATCGGGGGTGGGAACCTCGATGTGCTGTTCGAGTCGGCCGGGACGCAACAGTGCGGGATCGAGGTGATCGTAGCGGTTCGTCGCCGCGACGACGACCAGTTTCGGGTGTTCGGCGGCCCGGTCCATCTCCGTGAGCAGTTGTGAGACGACCCGCTCGGCGGCTTCAGAAGCCTCGCCGCGGCGGTTCGCGATTGCATCGATCTCGTCGAGGAAGATGATGGCCGGCGCGGTCTGTCTGGCGCGGTCGAACAGTTCTCGAATTGCTTTCTCAGTCTCGCCGACATATCTGTCGAGCAGTTCCGGCCCCGCGACGCGGATGAAGTTGACGCCGCTCTCGCCGGCAATCGCCTCCGCCAGCAGCGTCTTACCGGTGCCCGGTGGACCGTACAGCAACACACCAGAGGGCGGATCGGTCGACGCCGCCTCGAACAACGGCCCGTAGGAGAGCGGCCACTCGACGGCCTCTCGGAGTCGGTCTTTCGTGTCCGCCAGTCCACCGACATCTGCGAAGGTCGTATCGGGTGATTCCGCAACGTACTCGGCCATCGCCGAGGGGTCGACGCCGGTGAGCGCCTTCTCGAAATCGGCCGCGGTGACGATCAGATCCTCGATATCGGGGCGGTCAGAATCGGACCCCTCCCGTTCAGTCCTGCGGAGCGCGGTCATCCCGGCTTCGCGGGCGAGCGAGCCGATGTCGGCACCGACGAAGCCGTGGGTTCGGTTCGCCAAGGCGTCGAGGTCCACGTCCTCGGCCAGCGGCATGTTGCGGGTGTGCACGTCGAGAATCTCGCGGCGACCATCGATGCCGGGGACACCGATTTCGATCTCGCGGTCGAAGCGGCCGCCACGGCGGAGTGCCGGATCGATGGCGTCGACGCGGTTCGTCGCGCCGATGACGACTACCTCCGCGTTCTGTTCGAGGCCGTCAAGCAGCGTGAGCAGTTGGGCGACGACCCGGTTTTCCATGTCCGCCTCGTCGTCCCGGGAGCCGGCAATCGAATCGACTTCGTCGAGAAAGAGAATCGCCGGCGAGTTCTCGCGGGCGCGCTCGAACGCGCCGCGAAGCCGCTCCTCGGATTCGCCCTTGTACTTCGAGACGATTTCCGGGCCGTCGATCGTCTCGAAGTAGGCGTCGACCTCGTTTGCGACGGCGCGGGCGATGAGCGTCTTGCCGGTGCCCGGCGGTCCGTAGAGGAGGACGCCTTTCGGCGGATCGATACCGAGGCGGGTGAACAACTCTGGCTCGGAGAGCGGGAGTTCGATCATCTCCCGAACCAACTCGAGTTCCTCGTCGAGGCCGCCGATGTCCTCGTAGGTCGTTCCGGTTTCCGTGACCCCCTCGGACGCCTCGTCGATGCTGGGCTTTGTTTCCTCCGGCGAAACGACAGCCGGTTCAGTCGTAACGCGAGTTGATTCGGCGATCCGAACTGATCCCGAGGGAGACGTCTCCGTGACGACGTACGGGCCGTAGCCCTCGACGCGAACCTGCTTGCCGACCCTGACGAGTCGGTCGACCAGTCGCTGTCTGATTCCTTCCTCCGCGGGCGCGTCGTCGGCGTGGTCGGTGGCTGGCTGGAGAGTGACCCGGCGGGCGTCCTCGACGGAGGCCTTCCGGATCCGAACGGTATCACCGATGTTCGCATCAATGCTCGCCCGCGTGTCACCGTCGACGCGGATGATCCTGTTGCCGTCGTCGCTGGGCCAGACCTTTGCGACGGTCATCTGGTCGCTCTCGATAATGACCGGGTCACCGCTCAACACGCCGAGTTCGCGCTGGATATCCGGCGAGAGCCGGGCAATCCCTCGGCCAGCGTCACGCTTGCGAGCACCCTCGACGCGAACCTCGACCACTCCGTCACCGGCTGTCATGGCTCGGGGTAGGGCTGGCAGTAAGTTAAGCCCATTCGACGGTTTCCGGAGAAACGACTATATCCGATCCCGACAGACTTTCGAGTATGGTCACGACAACCACGCGTGACGAGATGACGTGGTACGAGTGTGAGCACTGCGGCCTGTTGTTCGACTTGGAGGAAGACGCGCGGGAGCACGAACAGAACTGCGACGCCGAGGGCCCCTCCTACATCCAGTGATCACTCAGCGAGGAGTTCGTAGGAGTGCTCGCTGAACTGGTCTTCCTCGAAGACGAACACCCGGCCCGACACGTCGGAGTCGACGGCGATTTCGCTCCGCAAGTTACCGCCGCGGACGGTCACGCCCGGAAAGAGTGTCGTCTCCTCGCCCTCGTCCAGGAGGACGCGACCGACGCCGGTGTCTTCGAGAATTTCCGCATCGGTCCGCCGTTCGTTGACGTACAGGAGGACACCGCTCGTCTCGGTTTCGTCGACGACGAGGACGTGGGTATCCTTACCCGGCGCCGTCTGATGGGGTGATTCGATCCGTTCGGGGACACCGCGATAGAAGACATCGCGGCCGTCGGTGTACTCGACGACGACGCCTTCGGCGGCGAGTTCGACCGACAGCGTATCGGGAGCTACTTCCTTGAAATCGTCCATACCCGGGCTTTTCGGGCCG
>JBLGCM010000255.1:0-3657 GCA_047617345.1 Natronomonas sp.
TAGCCTCAGATAGAGGCGCAATTACGGAAGTACGAAGAGAAAGCCCCGACCTGCTGGGCGGGGAGGATGTCAATCGCTGCTTTTTGTTGGGGGCCACCGTTGCGAGGCCCCATGAAGCCGATTTTTGACCCAGCTGGCAACCAGCGGAAGGTCAGAAAGATGCAGGACCGTCGACACAGCCCGAATGTTCCCCTGGTTTGCCTTTCGTAACGTCTCCGGAGGAAGTTCGCTGAAGTCCTCCATCAACGTATCGTACCGCTCGTTGGAGGCGAGATACAGCAGTTCCGTTAACAGGAGGCGGGTTCGCATATCCGGCGCAACCTGGTCGTGCCAGAGCCGTTCATACACCGCCAGTTCATCGGCCGACGTATCGCGGACGGCGCCGGCGAGACAGCTATCCACCGCGGCCGCCGCCATCCGCCCGGATCGCATGCCCTTGTGGATGCCTTCCCCCCACAGCGGATCGATCGTCGGGATCGTGTCCCCGATAGCCACGAAGTTATCCGTATGCATCTCGGTGGGCATCTGGATATGGGCCGACCCGCGGAGAACCTCCCCGTCATCCGGCCGGCGGGCGTGCTCGAACCGTGGGTCCTCATCGAGCCACCGCTCCAGGTAATCGTCGATACGCATACCCTCCTCCGCCTGTTCTCGGTGGCGCTCGTTCTGGATGTAACAGAGTCCGACTTTCGCGGTATCGCCGCCGGTATGAAAAATCCATGAGTAGCCGCCCGGCGCGATGCGGTGGTCCAACCGGAGCATCATCGCGTCAGTGAGATCCGCATATCCGGGGTAGTTGAGGTCGATCCCCTCGAGTTCGTAATCGATGCCGATCGCCTGGGTCTCTCGCTGGAGGTCCCCGACGTCGAGCGCTTTTGCCAGTGGTGCGCTGGGCCCAGTCGCATCGACGATTACGTCGCCGTAGACGCGCTCACCGCCGGCGTACTCGACGCCAATGATCTTTCCGTCATCCATAACGGGGGTCGACACACGCGAATCGAACCGAATCTCCGCCCCCTCGTTGCGAGCGGCCATGACGAGCCATCGTTTGAACGCTGCAAAATCGAGAACGGCACCCGAGCGCTCCTGAGTGAAATGCGAGTTCGGTGATTCGAGGACGACGTTATCCGTGTAGTTTTGGATGACGCCCTCCGGCACCTGGAAGGCTGATAGCATCTCATGGAAGGTGCCGGCGGTCGATTTGTTGCTCTGACGTGGAAACTCCGATTCTGATTCCGTTTCCAGAACAACGACATCGTAGCCGCGAGCTGCCAGATCTCGGGCGCACTGGCCGCCAGCCGGGCCCGCACCAGCTATCACCACATCGAACCAGTCTTCCGAAACCCTTCCATGGTGCCCCGACTGAGTCATATTAGAATGTTTGCGCACCGACTTGTAAGCGGTTCCCCTCGTTTTGCCGGGGACTCGTAGTGTCGGCCTTGTTCTTGACTTGGCCTGGGCAACCTTCGAACTCGTCCATATTTAGGCTCAATCACCCGCGGGTGTGACGAACCAACGGATCAGGGCGATATCTCATTGGTGGCGTCTGCTCTCCGTCAGACATCGCCAGTGCTTCTATAGGACCCCCTCACCTCGACCCGGTATGACAACTTCCCGTTCTAGCTATCTTCTATTGGTTGCCCTCCTCGTGGTGCTAGCAGGATGTTCCGGTATTCCCAACGCCCCCATTAACGACGGCAACGGAAACGATGCGTCGCCGACGCCTGCCGGCGACTTCGAGGCGAACGGGACCGTCGAAGTCCACAATATCAACGTCGGGCAATCAGCCAGTACGCTCATCGTCGGGCCGACTGGCGAAACGATGCTCATCGACACCGGACATTACCAGGACGACGGCGAGTACGTCCTTGAGTATCTTCAGCGCCATAACATCGACCGGATCGATTATCTCGTGACGACGCACAACGACGCGGACCACATCGGGGGGAACGCCGCCATCATCGAGTACTACGAAACGGAGGCTGATGGCGTCGGCGCCGTCTACGACCCCGGTATCGCTGCGAGTACGAACACGTACAACGCCTACCTCGATGCCGTCGAGCAATACGACGTCACGCTGTACGAAACCCGTGGGGGTGACTCCATCCCATTCGAGGGCGTTGACGTTCAGGTGCTGGGGCCGCCCGAGCCGTATCTCGAAAACGAAGCCCGAAACGAGAACAGTATCGTGCTGCGGTTGGCATACGGCCAGACCAGTTTCCTCTATACCGGGGACGCCGAAGAAGCCCAGGAGGAGTACCTAGTGGAGGAATACGGGTCGCAACTCGATTCGACCGTCTACAAGGCTGGCCATCACGGTAGCAGTAGTTCGAGTAGTGATGCGTTGCTCGATGCGACCGACCCCGAGGCTGCGGTCATCTCGAGCGCGTACGACTCCCAGTACGGCCATCCACACGAAGAAGTCCTGCAAAACCTGGCGGAGCGGTCGATACCGACCTACTGGACAGCCACCCACGGCGACGTCGTATTCGTCTCGAACGGCGAGGGCGTTTCGATTCGCACACAGGCCGCCGCGCCGACCGACCCGCTTTCGATTCGCGACAGCGGTTCGATCGCTCCCAGTTCGGACGGGGCCGTCACGGAGCGTGCACAGATCGGCACCGGCCCGGTCGACGAGTCGACGGCGACGGCAACAGCGACGTCGACGGAAACGGTCGCCACGGACGGCGGGACGACTGGCGAGTTAACTGTCGATGAAATCAACGCAGACGCCGCGGGCGACGACCGAGAAAACCTGAATGACGAATACGTCGTGTTCACGAACAGCGGCTCCGAAGCCGTCCAGTTGAGCGGCTGGACCGTCGAGGATGAGGTCGGGAAGACCTACACGTTCCCGGACGGGTTCACGCTTGAGGCCGGCGCGAGCGTCACGCTCCATACCGGCAGCGGTACGGATACCGAGACGGACCTCTACTGGGGCGCTGAGAGCCCCGTGTGGAACAACGGTGGTGACACAGTCATCGTCACGAACGCTGATGGTGACCGCGTCCTAACTGAGGAGTACTCATGATTCCTGATGGCCGCTACACCGCAGTTGTGGACCGTATTGAGGACGGTCTGGCGACGATACTGCTCGAGGAAGACGGCGAGGATGCATACGAATTGGTCGTCGACCCGGACGAACTGCCGGAGGAGGCACGGCAAGACGACGCTGTCCTAACAGTCAATGTCGATGACGAGGACCTCATCACCGCGACTTACGAGGCCGAGGAAACCAAAGAACGGCGAGAGGCCGCCCAGAGCCGATTCGACCGCCTCTCAAAACGGCCGCCGAAGGACGACGAATAGCGAGTACAACGATACCGGCCTTGCAGTCGCTCCAGAGGTTCAGGAACTACCGTTCTCTACGACCCCGGATAGATTTTGAGTGTTAATGAGCCAACAAGCGGTTACTCCTCTCTCAAGGTTTTATTGCTGAACCGGGCTCATTACTTCTCCAGATGGCCCTCCCTGCGGTCGTGAGAAAAGACGTCAAAGAGTCCATCCGGTCGAAGTCGTTCCTCGCGACAACGCTGTTGTTCGTCCTGGTCTCCGGGTTCTGGGCAGCGATCCAGCACGTTCCTCGGATGGCTTCGAATAGCGACGTCCCGACCAGCACGCTGGCCCTGCTCAATAGCATGGGTCAGCCGATGGCCT
>JBLGCM010000256.1:0-3645 GCA_047617345.1 Natronomonas sp.
TGCTCCTCATCATTGGCGGGGTCGCCTGGCACCGCCGGGAAACGCGGTCCACGGGGACGACGTCGCCGCGGATCGAGTCGATGACCGACGACCTCGCAGACGACGTCGAGGAACTGCTCGTGACATACCGTCGCTTGGAGACGGAGACTCCCTGGGACCCGTCGCAGTACGCGGAAGCGATCCGAGGAATCGAGCGCGACCTCGAGAACCGCGGGTTCGACATCACCACCGGGGGCGACGCCGTCGGCGTGGAAGTGGTCGAGTACTCGATGGGGATCGGCGCGATCTCGCAGCACCGTGAACACGTCCGGAACACGCTCGACAGCCTCGAGTCGGGGTACAGCGAGGACGTCGAGGCGCAGATCGCCGCCATGAACGAACAGCTCGATCGGCTGATCGAGGAGAACCTGCTCGACCCGTCGGCCGCCGGTGCGATCGAGGGGATGCCCGGGGCTGGGACGGATCCGGAACGGCTATCCGGTGTGCTCCGGGACCGGCGAGGAACGTTCCAGGACCTGCTCGACGATGCCGAGAGCCGGGTACACGACGTGGCCGGCGAGCGAGTCATCGAATGGCAGGACGTCGAACGGTCCATCGCCGCGGGGCAGTACGGGGCGGCTGCGAATCTCGTCTTGGATCCCGATGGGGTGGAGACGCCGGATCCGGAGCCGAAGAAAGCGGAGTTGCTCGACCTCGTCGACGCCGTCGAGTCGTCGATCGCGAGGCAGTACGCCGATCCGTCACGGTTCGAGACGCTCGAGGAGGTGCGATCGGAGGTCGAAGCGATCGACTCGGCGTACGAACTCGACAGGCTCGACGACCGACTCCGCCCGCGGGCGCTCCGGACGTGTGCGGAAATCGTGACCGATATGCGGGCGGAACTGACCGACTACATCGACCGGTTCAGCGGGTCGGAGATCCCGGATGGGTTCTTCGAGCGGCCGTCCGTGCTCGACCGCTCGCTCGAGAATGAACTCCGGGCGGCGTCGGATCTCGAGGCGTTCCGTGTGCAGTGGACTCGGATGGTAGACGAGCTCGCATCGGGGCTCGACACGGCCGCAGAGCGGGAGGGAGCCCTCCAAGCGTACGACGATGTCGTCGGCGTGGTCGAACAGACGCTCGCCGCGGAGAGCGAGGTCGCGACCGACGATGTGCCGTACGATCCCGCAGAGCCGATTATGCGGCTGTACCACCACCGGAACCCCGAAGTCGGGTTCCTGCCGGGTCGTCCCGCGCTCACACAGAACACGGAGATGGTCGGCCAGGAGTTCGAGCTCACGGCCGCCATCCGACTCGACCCGCCTGAGGCCCGGGAAATTACCGTTTCGGTGTCGATCAGGGACGAAACCCAGCGGCGGACACGGACCATCGACGGGGCGGGGCGGATCGGGTTCGAGGGTATCCGCGGCGGCGAGGCGACCGTGAGCGCGAGCGCCGACGACGATCGATTCGGGAGCCGCGAGGCCGAGTTGACGCTCGACCGCGACCGGACGGTCGAGTTTCGGCTGGCGGAAGAGACCGCGATCGACCGGCTGTGTGCAGGGGTGCAGACGAACGCCGAACTCCTCCTATCCGAGGTCGAAGACGACATTACCGCACAGTACGAGTCCGAACAACATCTTACCGACGGCATGAACCTCGGCGTTCAAGAAGAGTTCGCGCCGTGCGTGCTCGCGCTGTGGGCCGACGACGCCGGACTATCCGTTCGGGTAGAAGACGACGACACCGTTTTGGTGTACGACAGACAGCGTATGCAGAACCAACTCGTGGATCTGACAGAACAACGCGTGAGCGACGGTGGCGAACTGGCGTACGAGAAGATGCGCGAGCGGTTCCTCAAACCGCCTGCAAGCGACGCACTGATACGCGACATCCTCGAACAGGCTGAACTCGACATCGACGTCGAGCTCACCGATGAAAAGGTGGTGAGCGCGTAATGGCGGCCGGACGTCGTGACGCCACGCAGTGGGGGATTGTCGCGTCGGGGCAGGGCGGCTGCCGGATCGCGTCGCAGCTGTTCACCCGGACGGACAACCCCGGGATCGATGACCGGATCGTCCTCATAAATACCAACGACACCGACATCCAGGAGAGCCTCGACCGGGTGGACGCGCAGTTGGCGATGGATCGGGAGACGATCAGCCGGGAGCACGTCGCGCTTTTCGGGCCCAGTTCGGGCGCCGGAAACGACTTCTTCGACGGGGAGCAGTACGCCGAAGAGGGGTTCGACGAGATCTTCCGCCCGATCAACAACACCGCCAAGTCGGAGGCGCTGCTGTACACCGTCGCGCTCGGCGGGGGAACGGGTAATGGGTCGACGCCGTACGTGATCGACCAGCTCGGGCAGGCACCCGAGGCGGGGGCTGTCGCGGAGCTCGACAGGGAAGCGACGTGGTTGAACGGGGTCCCGCAGTTCGTGATCGCGGCCTGGCCGTTCCGGGGCGAAGGCGTCCAGCGATATTTCAATGCGGTGTGTGGGCTCTCCAGACTGCTGATGACCGAGGACGGGTCGCCGAATGCGGATATGACCATCCTCGCGTCGAACGCCCGGTTGCGACAGCTCGCGCGGGAGAACAACGACGCTGACCAGGTCCGAGGGTCGATCAGCGACGAGGATCTGGTAAACAGGCGGATCATCACTGCGCTCGATCTGTTCATCAGTGCCGGTCGGCTCGCCGACGACGTGATCGACGTGAAGGATTACGCCCGGCAGCCGCAGACCCGCGGGGCGTACCACGGGACGTTCGGGACCGAACTCGACAAGCCGGTGGGGCTCGACCTCGATGTCGCGATCGAAAACGCCGCGAACAACACGTTCGTCCCGCTGGATCCCTCGACTGCGGAGGCAGTGTACGTGGTTGTGCGCGCGCCGGAACAGCAGGTCGCCGACGGCAAGATCGACACCGGCGAGGTTCGGGCCGCTGTCGCCGACTGGAAACTGGATCACGGGCTCGATCGCGCGGTCGGAATGCAGACGCTGTCGAAGGCGCCGGGCGGCGGCAACACCTTCGACGTGCTCGTGTTCTTCGCCGGATTCGACCTCACGCCGCTGATGGAGCAATCGCGGTCGTGGGACCGGTTCGAGGGCGAACGTGACAACCGACGGGAGAACCGCTCGCGGGAGCGCGTCTCGCGGGTCGAGCGGCTGGAGTCGAACCTCCGGGAGTACCGGAGCAACCTGGGGGAGTGACAATGCGGGAACACATACCCGGATGCGGCTCCGCGGCCGTTGCCGTCGTGGCGTGTCTGCTCGTGGTCTGCTCGGCGCTTGCGGTTGCTCCCGGGACGGCATCGGCAGCGCACGTGGACGGCGAAATCTCGTACTCGGAGTCCGACGGTGAGCTCACGGTCACTGTAGACGTTCGAAATGCCTCGGACGGCGGCTTCACCGGCGGCGAGGAGAACGTAACGATCCGGATCGGTGGCGAGCCGGTTCCCACCTCTCCCACGACACCGGGAGAGAACGAGTCAACGTACACTTACACTGTGGATAAGAACAGCCTGAGTGAAGCCAGCGCACTTGATAACCGGTCAAGCGTTAGCGTTGCTGTCTTCCACGATAATCAAAACGATGATAGCTTCAATCGGACGGTCCGGATCCGACACCTGGCCCTGAGAACGGGCGGCGGCTTCGATAACGGCGAG
>JBLGCM010000257.1:0-3635 GCA_047617345.1 Natronomonas sp.
CGAACGGATCTACGAGGACAGATACGGCAAGGGGTCGGCGTTCAACAGGGAGGATATCCAGATGATCGACTTCCGCGTTCGTGCATCGGGTGACCTGCAGTCGCCACAGCTCAACTCCCACGACCTCTCAGGACAGGACCCCGAAGCGGGGCTGCTGGAACGCAAGGAGATGTACTTCGAGCAGACGGGGAAGACGACTGCTGGCTACTACGATTTCGAAAAACTGGATGCGGGGGTCACTATCGACGGCCCGGGCGTCATGTTGACGCCGGTCACGTCGATCGTCATCAACCCCGGCGACCGCGCACGGATCGACCAGTACAGAAACGTCCGCATCGACATCGGAGGTGCACAATGAGCGACTACGAGATCGACCCGGTGACGTTCAAGATCACCCAGCACCGGCTGTTCAGGATCACTGACGAAGCGGTCACGTCGTTGAAGAAGGTCTCGGGCTCGCCGGTGACAAACGAGGCCCACGACCTGCTGGTCGCGCTGTACACGAAAGAGGGGGAGCTACTCACGGCCGGGCTGGGCTATCTCCATCACATGAGCGGAGCGAGCCGGGCGACAAAGCACATCATCGAACAGTTCGAGGGCGACATCAACGAGGGCGACCGCTTCCTGCTCAACGACCCCTACATCGCCGCGCTCCACGCACCGGATATGTACATCATCTCGCCGATCTTCCACGATGGCGAGTTGCAGGCCTTTTCAGCGTGTTTCGTCCACGTCAGCGATATCGGTGCCGTCAACGCCGGCGGGTTCTGCCCCGACGCGACGACAATCTACGACGAGGGGTTCCAGACGCCGGGCCTGAAACTGGTCGAGGAGGGTGAGCTCAGACAGGACGTGCTCGATACGATTCTGGGGATGACCCGCGATCCGGAGATGGTCGAACTCGATCTGCGGTCGCTGATCGTCGCGAACAACGTGGCCGAAAAGCGGCTCAAAGACGTCATCGACGAGTACGGCAGCGAAACCATCGAACAGGTGGGCGAGACGCTGATCGAACGCTCCGAGGAGTCGTTCAGACAGCGCCTCTCGGAGTTGCCCGATGGTCGATGGGAGTCGCGAACGTACTTCGACTCCCCGGCCGAGGAGAAAACGTACCCGATCAAACTGGCGGTGACAAACGAGGGTGACAGCCTCCATTTCGAGTTCAGCGAACTGACCGGCGAGAGCGACGTCGGGCTGAACTGTTCGAAGTGGTCGACAGTCGGTGCGATCTTTGCACCGCTTTTGACGCTTGTCGGCTACGATATCAACTGGAACGAGGGCGTGCTCAAACCCGTCGACGTTACCGTACCCGACGGGACGATACTCAACGCGAATCGGCCTGCGCCCGTCTCGATGGCGACCACGGGGCCGATACAGGTCGTGAACAAGCTCGCGACGGTCCCGCTCTCGAAGATGCTGGGGTCGAGCGAGGCCTACGCCGACGATGCATCTGCGACCTGGCGGGGCAGCCACTGCTCGACACAGGTCGAAGTGCAAAAACCGGACGGCGAGAGCGACGTGCAGTTGCTGACCGATTCGTTCACGGGCGGCGGCGGCGGGCGCGCCTTCGACGACGGCGTCGACCTCGCCGGCGAACTCGCAAACGCGGTGTTGCGATGGGGGAACGTCGAACGCCACGAGCGAAGTCTCCCAGTTGCGTACCTCTACCGACGGTTCAGGTCGGACTCGGGCGGAGCAGGTAAACACCGGGGCGGCGTCGGCCACGAGTTCGCCCTGACGCCAGTCCCGTCGGAGGACTGGGAAGAAATCTCCCTCTCGACGTACGGTCGTGGGATCGAGGTCCCACACGCCGGCGGCCTGTACGGCGGCTACCCGGCGCTGCCAATAAACTACTCGAAGCTCACAGACACGGGACTCTGGGACGGCGAGGAACTGGTCGCCACGGACGACGTATCCGAGTCAGCCGGGGAGCAAACGACCGTCGAATGGGGGAGTTTCTCCCTTGACCGCGGCGACGTCTACCAGGTCGACACGGGCGGTGGCGGCGGTGGCTACGGCGACCCAATCGAACGAGACCCCCAGCGGATCAGGGACGATGTCTCGGACGACAAAGTCTCGGCTGCGATGGCCGAGCAACTGTACGGTGTGCCGATGGGTGCCGACGATCCTGAAAGCGCCGCCGACCGCCGTGAAACGATGCGTGCGAACCGACGGTCCGGCGCGGAACCGGCCCCACCGATCGAGGCCGACGAAACCGACCCGACCGAATTCAGGCTCGGCGAGGAACTGACCGTCGTGCGCGACGGGTCCGACGAGCACTTCGTCTCGTGTGCGGACTGTTCGACCGTACTCTGTTCGCTCGACGAGAACTGGCGTGAACACGCAAGCATCTGTGAACGCCCGGCCACGGAACTGGGCTACGAGGGTGCACACGAGGAGTTGCTGTTGCGCGAGTGTAGCTGTCCCGTCTGTGGCGTCCTGTTCGATACGACGATTGCCTTCGAGAGCGCACCCCTCGTCCACGATACGCTCTTCCTGTAAGCCGCGGTTTCGTGGGCTCTCCACCGTCCGAATGTTTATTTTCCGACGCCAGGAAGCGATAGCATGGCTCGCACGACATCAGGGTCACCGCTGACCGACCCACGGGAAACCTGCACAGGTGAGGCGCAATGACTGATACACTGCTCACCAACGGGAGAATCGTCACGCAAAACGACCGCCGCGAGATTATTGAGGACGGCGCAGTTGCAATCACGGACGACCGGATTACTGCGGTCGGCACCGCGAAGGAACTCGAAGCGACCCACGACGCCGACAGGGTCATCGATGCCGAGGGCTGTGCGGTGGTTCCGGGCCTCGTCGGCCCACACATTCACGTCTCGGATATACTGCTCCGTGGCGCGTTCGCGGAGGATCTGGGACTGTACGAGTGGCTGTTCGACGTGCGCCAGCCAGTCCTGTCGGCGATGACTCCCGCGGATCACGAACTTGCCGCGCGGCTGTACTGCGTCGAGGCCATCCAATCGGGGATGACCGCTTTCGTCGAGAACGACCTCTCGCTCGACTGGCACGATCTGGCTCCGACCCGGCGGAAACTCGCCGCCTACGACGAGATGGGCGTACGAAACATCTACGGCGCGGGGATCAGAGATCAGCGGGCAGGTGAAGCGTTCGAGCAACTTTTCGAGACTGTCACCGGTGACGGTGACCGTGACCCGTACCCCCTCGTCGTCGAGACTGCGGAAGCGTTCGACGGCGTCGAGTCGCTGATCGAATCCCGCCACGACCCCGACGGGAGACAGTCGGTCTGGCCCGCGCCGGCGACGCTGGGAACGACAACGGCGGAGGCCCTTCGCCGGGCGTACGACCTCGCCGAAACCCACGATGTCATGACCACGACACACGTCGCACAGGCCGAGACCGAAGAGGAGGGGGCGCTGTCGAGTATCGAGTACCTGCGAAACATTGGCTACCTCGGCGACCGGGCGCTGCTTGGCCACTGCGTGCAGACGGACGACAGGGACGTACGCATCCTCGCGGAAACGGGAACGGCGGTCGCCCATAACTTCCGTGCGAACATGCTGACCGCGACCGGCTTTGCGCCGGCCGTCGAGATGCTCGACCGCGGCGTTCCAGTCGGCGCCGGCACCGACAACCCCATTCTGAACGACACG
>JBLGCM010000258.1:0-3633 GCA_047617345.1 Natronomonas sp.
GCCCGTTTCGGAGAAACTGTATCACCCCGGTGACGCTGTCCACGGAACGGCTTACTTCAAGGCGCTCGACGACGCCGCCTTCTTCGCGGCGAACTCGCTGGTCGAAGACGTCTTTCTACTCACGACGCAGATGAATCTCTACCTGACGCGACCGGTGACGGAGGGAACGATGCGCGCCCGCGGCGAGATCCTGCACGAACATCCGGGACAGTACATCGCCGAGGCCGTACTGGAGGACGACGACGAGAACCAACTCGCGCGGGCAACGGCAACCTTCGTCCGCAGCGATATCGAACTGGACGCCGAGATTGGTTACGAGTGATCGTCCGCGAGATTCGTCTGCCGACCGCTGACCGACAGCCCTCAACTGCTAGCCCGAGAGATCTCGAGTGGGACTCAAATAACGAGCCGAAGTTCCGATCTAGTTCGATATCGATGTCACTGTTACAGAAAATGCCGCTCTCGCTCGCGGCGTTGGGGATCGTTTTCGCGATCACGTACGGGATCGGAGCCGGATTCACCCTTCTTCTCCGCATCGAGGAGTAGCGTAGTCCGTTCCCTACCGGTCCTCGTCTGTCTCCGGATTCTCGTCGTCCTCGTCACCGCGAGACCGAATCTTCTGATAGATCTCCCCCGCAAAATCGACGACGACTTCCCCGCCTTTGAGCACCGCGAGCAGGACGTCGTCCATACTGACTCCTTTCCGCGCGCCCTCATAACTATTTTTCAGCGGTTCTCGTTCGGAAACACCACGATATCACTTCCCGCGGGTAAGCCGAGCAAAACGGACGGTAGACCCGCCGAAAAGCGTATGCGAACGCCTCGCAGTCCGCGAACGAAACGCGGGCTTTTTAAGGTAGCGTCCGGGAGTAATCGCTACAGTCTAGTGTAGCGACGTGGAAGCGTTACGGCATGACCGTCAGCGTACTCGTGCCGTCGTCGCTCGCCCGGGAGGCGGAAGATCAACGCGAGGCGACTCGCAAAATCGGTTACGTGGCCCGCGCGGCCACGGTATTCAGGGTAGATCGCCTGTCGGTCTACCCCGATCCCGACGGCGAGCGGAAACACGACGACGGGTTCGTCGAAACCGTACTCAAGTACGCCGCAACGCCCCCCGACCTCCGAAAGGAGGTCTGGGATACGCGGGACGAACTGGCGTACGCGGGCGTCCTGCCGCCGCTCCGCTCGCTCTCACAGACCGGCTCCGGATCGGACGATTCGGGGTCGTTAAGACAGGGAATCGTGACGAAGGCCGTATCCGATGGGCGCGTCCGGGTCAATTGCGGACTGCAACACCCGATCTCTCTCCCCGTCCCAGATGGGATGGATCTCACCGAGAGAGAGCGCGTCACCATCGACGTCTCTTCGCGAGAGCCGGTCCGAGCAAAGATCGTCGGCAAGCCATCCGGCTATACCGTCGATACTCCGGACCTCGACGCGGCAGTATCACGGTCGGACGCCGGACTCACCATCGCCGCCTCGCGGCACGGTGAACTCCTGAGTACCGACCGGTTGGACGAACTCGCAATCGAGTCCGCAAGCGCGGACGCGGGCGAGCACGACTACACAGTCGCCTTTGGCGCGCCCGAGCGGGGTCTGCCCGCAATCGTCGGGTGTTCGCCGGGCGAGGTTCGCGAAGACGGCTTCAAAGAGACTGGAGGGTTCGACCTCTGGCTGAATACGGTTCCGAACCAGGGCAGTCAGGTCGTCCGCACCGAAGAAGCGGTGTTCGCGACACTTGCCTGCCTGAACCTCATGGACTAACACCATGCCACAACCAGAACGACCACGAAAAGGTTCGATGGGCTTCAGCCCGCGCAAGCGAGCGTCCAGCGAGACGCCTCGCTTCAACAGCTGGCCAGACGACGACGGCCAGCCCGCACTGCAGGGATTCGCCGGCTACAAGGCCGGAATGACCCACGTCGTGATGATCAACGACGAACCCGACTCCGCCCGACAGGGGATGGAGGAGACAGTGCCGGTGACCGTCGTCGAGACGCCACCGATGCGGGTCGCCGCGCTTCGAGCCTACGAAGACACACCGTACGGGAAGCGACCGCTGACCGAGGTCTGGGCCGACGACGTACACCCAGACCTGGAGCGGGCACTCGACGTGCCCGAATCGGGCGGCGCTTCCGAGGAACAGATTCACGAGGCACTCGACGACGGCCGACTCGGCGACGTGCGTGCGATCACGTACACCGTCCCCGAAGCCGTCAGCGGCGTGCCCAAAAAGGAGCCTGACGTGATGGAAAACCGCGTCGGCGGCGGCGCACTCGCCGAGCGCGTCGAGTTCGGTCTCGACCTCCTCGATGGCGAGGAGTACTCGGTCAACGACGTGTTCCGCGCCGGCGAGTACGCAGACGTCGCGGCCATCACGAAAGGCAAGGGGACGCAGGGCCCAGTCAAACGCTGGGGCGTCCAGAAGCGGAAGGGCAAACACGCCCGGCAGGGCTGGCGACGACGGATCGGCAACCTCGGTCCGTGGAACCCCTCGCGCGTTCGCTCGACGGTCCCCCAGCAGGGACAGACGGGGTACCACCAGCGCACCGAACTCAACAAACGGCTCATCGATCTCGGCGAAGACGAGGATCCGACCGTCGACGGCGGATTCGTCGATTACGGCGAGGTCGACAACGAGTACGCCTTGGTCAAGGGATCGGTGCCCGGCCCGGACAAGCGACTCGTCCGCCTGCGCCCGGCTGTGCGCCCGAACGACCAACCGCGCCTCGATCCGGAGGTTCGGTACGTCTCGACAGCATCGAATCAGGGATAAACTATGCAGGTACCAGTACGCACAACCGACGGGGACACAGACGGGGAGATCGACCTTCCCGACGTGTTCGCAAGCGAGTACCGGCCGGACCTCATCAAGAAGGCCGTCCTCGCTGCACAGGCGAATCGCAAACAGGACTACGGTGCCGACGAGTACGCGGGCATGCGGACGCCCGCCGAGTCGTTCGGTAGCGGTCGCGGACAGGCACACGTCCCGCGAGAGGGTGGCCGCGGTCGGCGCGTCCCACAGACCGTGGGCGGCCGACCCGCACACCCGCCGAAACCAGAGAAGGACCGCTCGCTTTCGATCAACACCAAAGAGCGACAGAAGGCGGTCCGGTCGGCAATCGCCGCCACCGCTGACTCCGAAATCGTCACAGAGCGCGGCCACGAGTTCGACGACGACGTCGAACTGCCCGTGGTCGTCTCCGACGAGTTCGAGGAGGTCTACAAGACACAGGAAGCCGTCGCCATGCTCGAAGCACTCGGCCTCGACGCCGACATCGAGCGGGCCGACGAGACCAAAATCAAGGCCGGACAGGGCTCGGCGCGTGGCCGGAAGTACACGCGGCCGAAATCGATCCTCTTCGTCACCAGCGAGGAACCGTCCCGCGCCGCGCGCAATCTCGCGGGCGCGGACGTGACCACCGCCGAGGAACTGAACGCGGAGGATCTCGCACCGGGAACGGACCCGGGACGACTCACTGTCTGGACCGAGAGCGCAGTCGAGGAGGTGGCTGACAAATGATGGACGCCATCAAACATCCACACGTCACGGAGAAAACCGTCGATAAGATGGACTTCGACAACAAGATGGTATTCATCTGTCACATCGACGCGGGGAAAGACCAGATCAAG
>JBLGCM010000259.1:0-3632 GCA_047617345.1 Natronomonas sp.
ATCTACCCCGAACGACTCGGCGCGGCGGGCGCGAAAACCGCACTACTCGGTGGGGATTTCAACGTGATCGCCGATCTCACCGAGGAGTTGACCATCGCGAGCGTCACGATTCCCGAGGGCGCACGGGTGATCGGCAAACGCGTCGTGGAGGTGGAACTCCCGGCCGAGACGCGGATCTACGCCCACGGCCGTGCGGACGAACCGATGTCGATTCCGCTGCCGCGGACGCGGATCGAGGCGGGTGATTCCGTCGCGATCGTGGCCGACCCCGACTCGCTGACGGCGGTGCGGGAGACGTTGCGCGGCGAACCGGTGGCTGGATAGGCAGAAATCGGGGGCGCGTGGCGAAACACACCTGCAAGGCAGGGCGCGCCGTGGAAGGATGGGAGCTGTAGGCACAAGATTCCGGACACGCGCCCATCTGAACGGACTTCGCTGAGGCTCATAAAGGCCCGTCAGACGGCCGTCTGACGGGACCGATGGCTTTTCTTCGCCGCTGTGCGTAGCCGGCCCATGGCCGAGTCGAACTGGGGGGCTCTGTTCGAGCGGGCGAACAGCTACGATGTGACGACCGAACGGATCCGGCGGGAACTCGCCGCGCTCCGCGAGAGCGATGAGTGAGGCCGACCCCGCGCGGATCGTCGCCGACGCGGACGTGCTGGCGGCGGATCTCCTCGTCGGTGGGCCGGCCCGGCAGGCCCTGGATCACGTCCGCCGCCACGGCTGGATAGATCTCCTCGCGAGCGATCCGCTGCTCGACGACGCGACGGACGTGATTACTGCGCTCGCTGACGAGGGTCTCGCCGCCGCGTGGCGCGACCGGATCGAACGGGAGCGGGTCGCAGTCGCCCACCCCGAAGGCGACCATCCGGGGCTGGCCTCCGCCTATCGGGGAGGGGCCGCACATCTGCTGACCGACGACGAGGGTCTGTCGAGCGCGGCGACGAACCGCTCGCTTCAGCCGCACATGGCGCTGAGTATCCGCTCACCGGATGCGTTCGCTCGGCTGTTCGATGCCGAGAGTCTCTACGAAAGTCTACACGACGACGCCTATCCCGGCCCGGATCACGACCCGCGCGCCTGACTATCGATCTGCTGTCTCGTACCACTCCGCGAACTTCGCGAGCGCGCGGCCGCGATGGCTGATCGCATTTTTCTCCTCGGTGCCCATCTCGGCGTAGGTGGCGCCGTCGTACTCGAAGATCGGATCGAAACCGAACCCGCCGTCTCCCCGGGGTTCGACGATTCGACCGCGCGCGACACCCTCGAACAACCGGACCGGCAGCGTCTCCCCGTCGACCTGTTCGTCGGTCGTCGCCTCGCCGCGTTGCTCCGCGGCGGTGTCCTGCCCGCGGCGGCTCGTATCGACTGGGTCCGGCGTCGCCCCGAACGCCGCGCCGTCGCAGTAGGCGATCACCGCGCGGAAGGCGCCGCTTCGGTCTTCTTCGGGTTTCGCGAGTTCCCAGACGCGCTCGACGCCGAGTGTGTCCTCGACGTAGGAG
Organism: Natronomonas sp.; assembly: GCA_047617345.1. Classification (GTDB taxonomy): domain Archaea; phylum Halobacteriota; class Halobacteria; order Halobacteriales; family Haloarculaceae; genus Halovenus. The sequence goes on from JBLGCM010000259.1 coordinate 1,503, forward strand.
GAGTACGGGCCCGGGAATCCGTCGAGGGCGTCGATAGTCAGCCCGGAGTCGTCGACGATAACCGGTTCACCGGCGTGACGGTAGGCCGCCCGCGCACCGTGGGCGGCGACAGTCGCCAGGTCTTCGGCCTGTCGCTCTGGATAATCGAAATCGAACTGTTCGACGGATTCATCGAGATACTCCCGCGCTTCCGCGACCTTGCCGGGGTTGGTCGTGACGAAATTGATCATACCCCCCGTCGGGGTCGGACCGTAAAAACAGGGCTGGTTCGGCTCAGTCGACGACGACTTCGACCGGTTCGTCTTCGTCGGTTTCTTCCTCTGCCTGCTCTGTCTCGTCGGAACCGGACCGTTCCTGATAGAGCAATGCCCCGACGAGTGCGAGAACGATCCACGACCGCCAGTTCGCGAGGTTGAGCGTATATCCGATACCGAACTCCTTTTTCACGAGCATTTCCTCACCGGGCTGCCAGTACGAGGAGAGCAGGCCTCTGAGACTCGGCTTCTCGAAGTTGTACGGGATCCCAAACAGTTCGCCCGTGGCGGATTGGTCTGCCATACGCTCCCGTACGCTCGCCTACATTAAGATGGTTTCCCTCTGCTCTCCGGAGAAGTAGCCCCCGGCATACAGTGGTTGGGACAGTGTATTCCAGGGGCCGGGGGACGATACGCTGTCTCTGTTGATAATCTTTGTGATTGTAGTGATAACAGTGCTGGACCGAGACCGCTCGGCCGTCTGGATGGACTGTGTCTGGTCTCGCTTTGGCTGCTGTTTTCGCTCTAATTCACTCTGATGGGTATTCGAACTCATATTTAATAAGGATGGGCCGTAAAAGTGGGTGCAGGTTGAGTGGTTGGGACATGTCAGAACAAACACCGCAGGATCGGGCTATCGAAGAGTTAGAACAATTGGGGCTTCGCGAGTACGAAGCAAAATGTTTCATCTCGTTAACAAAAATCACGGCCGGGACCGCACGAGAAGTGAGCGAACAGATCGACGTGCCCCGGACTCGGGTTTACGAGGCGGTTCGTTCGCTCGAATCCGAGGGACTGGTCGAGATCCAGCACTCCTCTCCGCAGCGATTTCGGGCTATTCCGATCTCCGAGGCGCTTCAGGTACTCGAACAGCGACACAAAAACCGGATCGAACGACTCGAACAGTCGTTGCGCCAACTCAAACAGACTGCCGATTCCGACACAGCCGATTCGGATCCCGAGGTCTGGTCACTCACTGGGACGGAGACGATCACGACCCGTACGAAGCGGCTGATCGACGGGGCGGAATCAGAGGTGTTGCTGATGCTTGGAGACGTCCAGGCGGTGTCCGACGGTGTCAACAACCGGCTCCTTTCGGCGGCCGACCGCGGTGTCGACATCGTTGTCGGTGCCAGCTCCGAGTCCCTTCGGGAACGCATCTCCGAGTCTACCCCCGAGATTTTCGTCTTCGGCTCTGAATTCGACTGGGTGCCATACTCCGAGCCAGACGCCAGTATCTCGGTGGGCCGACTGCTTCTCGTCGACGACAGGGGACTGCTCGCGAGCACCGTCGTCCGCTCGGATGGGGCCGTTCGCGAGCGAGCGGTCTGCGGAAACGGCACCAACAACGGGCTGGTCTTCGTGCTTCGCAGCCTCCTCTCACAGCATCTGGACCGTGCGTAGCGGTACGGCTTTTAGGGCTCGCATTCGTCTGTCGGGACATGGAGCCGATGTCACCTACCGGCGACCAGACAGTCGAAGTGGTCGACGGGATCTCTCCCACACAACTCGTTGCCGGCGGGCGAACGAGCGTCCAGCACTTCCGCACCGAGTCTGGGACACGAATCTCGGAGCACAGCAGCGAACGAATCAGTTACGTCGCCAACGAAACGTTCACCGTCCTGATCGACGGCGACGAACGCGCTCTCAATCCTGGCGAGTCCTTCGTCGCCCCGCCGAACGCCCCTCACGCTGCGGAGCATCGCTCGGGGACGCCGGTCGGCGGCATCGACGCGGCCAGCCCACCCCGCGAGGACCCGTCGTGGGGGCCTGTTTCCGCCTGACGAGGTGATCCGGTGGGACCTATCCGCGCCTTTCGACTCGCGTACGACGGCCGCCCGTATCACGGCTTCCAGCGCCAGCCCGACGTCCCGAC
>JBLGCM010000260.1:0-3629 GCA_047617345.1 Natronomonas sp.
CGAAATCAGCGAGGCCGACCGAGTCGTACTCGACGGAGTGGATCGCTGCGAGTGTGTCGATCATCTCCTCGCCGATGCCTGCCCGCCCGCTCGGGTTCTGAAAGCGATCCGGTTCGGAGTACCGCGGGACGTCGCCGTCGAGTCGCTCCATCACGTAGAACGGAACGCCGATTATGTTTCTGTTCTCGGTCGCAGCGACGGTCGTCGGGACAGGAACATCGGTGTCCTGCAAGGCATCGACGACTTCGTACTCTCGGAGCACGTCGTGGGCGGTCTCGGCGGTCTCGCCGATTGGTGGCCGGCGGATTACCAGTTCGGTATCGTCCCACGAAACAAACAGCGTCTCGTTGGAGAACCCCTGATCGTGGCGCTGCACCCCGAAACTCTCGGCTGAACCGAGGTGTTCGGTCAGAAACGACCGCAAATTCTCACGGTCGACGAGATCTGATTCGGTTGCCATTGGCCCTCGTTTTCCGGTGAGGAGTAAATAGTTTGCTAAGGGTACGCGCGATTTTTGAGAATAACTGGAAACTATGGAACAGTTTTAGCAGACCATTGGAAACTGCCACAGCCCAGTTTCAGTTTCACCGTGCTTGCGTACAACATTTAAGGATTGGCCGGGTAGGGAGAGCCGATGACATCGTACCAGTCCCAGCTCGGCGAGGACGAAGGGATCGCCGAGGAACTGGCCGAGAGCCAGCGATCTATCTCCATTGCCGAGTTCTTCGAGAAAAACAAGCATATGCTCGGGTTCGATTCGGGAGCCAGAGGACTCGTGACTGCCGTCAAGGAGGGCGTCGACAACTCACTCGACGCCTGTGAGGAGGCCGGTATTCTGCCCGATATCTACGTCGAAATCCAGGAGAACCGCGATTACTACACGCTCGTGATCGAGGACAACGGTCCCGGCATCACAAAAGAAGAGATCCCGAAAGTATTCGGAAAGTTGCTATACGGGTCTCGATTCCACAAACGGGAGCAGGCGCGGGGACAGCAGGGAATCGGGATCTCTGCGGCGGTTTTGTATTCACAGCTCACGTCCGGAAAACCCGCAAAGATCACCTCGCGGACAGAGGGGAGCGAGCAGGCGCAGTACTTCGAGTTGATCGTCGACACCGAGACGAACGAACCGGAGATCAGCGTCGGAGAGCCGACCAGTTGGGACCGTCCCCACGGGACTCGTATCGAGTTAGAGATGGAGGCGAACATGCGCGCCCGCCAGCAACTCCACGACTACATCAAACACACGGCGGTCGTCAATCCACACGCCCGTCTCGAACTCCGAGAGCCACAGTCGGAGTTCAAATTCGAGCGCGCGACCGACCAACTCCCCGCAGAAACCGAGGAGATCCGTCCGCACCCCCACGGCGTCGAACTCGGGACGCTCATCAAGATGGCCGAGACGACCGATTCGTATTCGCTATCGGGCTTTATGCAAGAGGAGTTCACCCGCGTCGGCCAGAAGACCGCTGACTCGGTGATCGACGCGTTCAAAGACCGCCACTACGGCCGCGAACTGACCTGGCGACCCCCGCAGACCCACGAGGACGCAGATATCGAGGCAGCCATCACCGAGGCCGTCGCGAACAAAGGGTCCGAGGTGACCGCAGAATTCGCGACCGACGTGCTCGACACCATCGAAGAGCAAGACCGGATCGCTCATCACGAACTGACCGCGATCGTCGGGGAGACGGCAGACGCGACCCAGACCGAACACGGGACGACGTTCGGCGCGACAGTCCGCGAGAAAGCCCGCGATGCGGCGTGGGATGTGATCACGGACGAGCGCGAAGCGGATCTCTACACGCTGGTCGACTCGGCGACGACCACACGAAAGGACGACGCCATCGTGGAGGCGATGGCCGAGCGATTGGCCGCCAAATTCGAGCGCGGTGACCGCCATCGACTGGTCGAAGACGACATTCGGCAGTTGGTCGACCGCGCCGCGGACATGACCGAAGACCGCGACGACGCGACCTTTGGCGACACGGCGCGGGAGAACATCACCGCCAAAGTGTGGGAGACGGCTTCCCGCGTTCCGGACGACCCGCCCAAGATCAGCGAGGTCGCCACGGATCGGGACGCCGCCTCCGAACTTCTGGAAGCGATGCGAGAGACGGACATCATCTCGCCGCCGACGGACTGTCTGGCGCCGATCACGGACGAACTGGTCGAGGCCGGCCTCCGGAAGGAGTACGACGCCGATTTCTACGCGGCCTCGACCCGCGACGCCTCCGTCCACGGCGGGGACCCGTTTATCGTCGAGGCCGGCATCGCCTACGGCGGCGACCTCGAAGACGGCGGGAAAGCCGACGTGATGCGGTTTGCCAACCGCGTGCCGCTGGTCTACCAGCGCGGGGCCTGCGCGACGACGGACGTGCTGAAAGACATCGGCTGGCGAAACTACGGGCTGGATCAACCCGGCGGAAGCGGACTCCCGGACGGTTCGGCGGTCATCATGGTTCACATCGCCTCGACAAACGTGCCGTTTACCAGCGAGTCCAAAGACGCCGTCGCGAACGTCCCGGAGATCGAACACGAGATCGAACTCGCGGTGCGGGAGGCGGCCCGCGAGCTCAAGAGTTTCCTCAAAAAGCGGCGCTCGATGCAACAGCGCCGCCAGAAGCAGGACAAGCTGGCGACGATCCTGCCGGAGATGGCCGAGAAACTCACGAGCGTGACCGGCAACGAGGAGTTAGAGATCGACGGCACACTCGCACGGATCATGAACGACGTGCTCGTCGAGCGTAGAGCGGGAGATGGTACTGTCGAACTGACCGTTGAGAACAACGCAGACGCGAACGCCGACCTCGAAATCACGGAGATAGTGGCTGCTGAGCCGGATCTCGACGGAGATGGACAGGTCATCGAGATGGACGGCGAGTGGTTCATCAAGTGGAATCCGACCGTCGACAGCGGCGACGAGCAGACACTGACCTACGAACTCTCCGGGTCGGCCGATCCGGAGATTTCCGTCGACGGGATCGAAGACGAGAAACTGACGATCGATGCCTAAACACATGAGCACAGAAGACACACCCGACGCACGCGAGCAGCTGATGGCGCTTGCCGAACAGTTCTACGAGCAGTTCGACGAGGGCGATGTCCCCCGAATGCAAGTGCCGACCCGGACGAAATCTAACATCGAGTACGACGAGGACAAACACGTCTGGGTCTACGGTGATCGGACCTCGACGCGGACGGCCAAGACCGTCAGCGGCGCGGAAAAACTGCTGAAAGCCTCTTACACTATCGACTTTCTGATCCAGCAGATCAACGAAGAGCGCTCCTCGACGCTGCGAGAACTCTACTATCTCTCGGAGTCGTGGGACTTGGACGAGGCCCAGTTCGGCAGCCAGGACGAGTCGAACTCGATGATCGAAGATCTCGAAATCGTCTCCGGCGCGACGCGGGAGGACTTTCACATGCGTCCGGAAGAATCCGGCGCGACCATCATGGGACCACTGCGTCTACGCGAGCAGACCCGGCGCGGCGAGCGCGAGATCCACTGTCAGAAAGACGTGGGCGAAGGCGGCTACCAGATCCCGAACAACCCGGATACCATCGAATTTCTCGACAACGACGCCGACTTCGTCCTCTGTGTCGAGACCGGCGGTATGCGGGACCGA
>JBLGCM010000261.1:0-3629 GCA_047617345.1 Natronomonas sp.
CCGAGAGAGGTGTAGCCGTAGGAGAGTCCACGAGTCTCTGGGGGCGTGTACTGAGCAACGGCGACCTGGTAGAACGGCTGGATGGCAAAGAGGAAAAAGCCGAGCAGCCCACAGAGAACGACCAGCGCGGGGAGACCAGCGTTCGAGACCGGGACGAAGGCAAGCGCGAGGGCGGCGAGAATCACGAATATAATCGTCAGCCCGCGCTCGACGGGGAACCGATCAGTCAGCTTTCCGCCGACGTACTGGCCGCTCATGCCGACGACCAGCAGCGCGACGAAGATGTAATCACCCGGCGAGAACCCCTCTAACCCGGCTGTGAGGGAGATTCCTTCCATCGCCGGCAGATCCTGCAGAATCGTCGGTAGGAACGTCAGGACGCCGCGGTAGAACAGACCCTCAAAGACGACGAGGACGAAGACGACGAGAAACGCGCTGGCGAGTAACTGCCGGCTGTTCGAGAGGAATGCCGGCAGCGTCAGCGCCTCCTCGTCTCGGGTGTCGATATCCGACTCGACGGCAGCCGTCGTATCGAACTCGGCACTGAGACCGTAGAGAACGGCAGCGACGGCGGGCAGCGCGAGGAGGGCGGCAACGAGATGCCAATCGAGGAAGATGAGCATCGTCGCCGCCGCGAAGGGTCCGAGCGCGATGCCCGCGTTGCCGGCCATTCCGTGGTAGGCGAAGACGGTGCCCTGCTGAGATGCGCCCGTGCTGATGAGCGCCATCCCCGCCGGGTGGTAGACACTCGCGGCGATACCCCAACAGATCAGTGCCACCGCGATGAGATAGATGGAGTTCGCAACGGCGATGATCAGAAAGGCAAGCCCCATCCCGGTGAAGCAGGCGAGTACGAGGCGTTTCGGGCCGAACCGATCGGCCAGAATCCCCGCCGGCAGCGCGCCGATACCGAACAGCGCGTAGCCGAGTGCGACGACCGCTCCGAGAAGAGCAATCGATCCGCCGAAACTGCTCCCCCAGATGACCAGCAAGATCGGAATCGACATCTCGAACCAGTGGACGAGGGCGTGGCCGAGCATCGTGAATCTCGCAATCGCCCGGTCGTTTGCGTTCAGCGCCATCGAAGCTAGCTTAGCAGACGCGACGGAGTCACTTAGCCACACTGACTCGGACCGCCGGTCCGAATATAGATGGATATATTGACGAATCGAAACCCCCGTGCAGATCTATATCAAAATATACATTACGGCGTATGATATCTGTTAAGATAACATGTCCCCGCGGCAATCTCAAACGCCAAACCGCCGTAAATTTCTGCAGTTGGCGGGCTGTACCCTCGGATCTGCAGCACTGGTACGAACCGGCGAAACTGCACGTGCCAGCGAATCGGCAGATTGGCGGTTCGATACCGGCGGACCGGTATTTTCCTCCCCCACGGTCGTCGACGAGACGGTGTATATCGGTTCACAGAGCGGTGCAGTCTACGCGCTCGATGCGGAGACCGGCGAACGGATCTGGCGGTTCGGAACCAGCGAACCGGTCGATAGCTCGCCGTTCGTGATCAATCGGGGCGGAGAAGGCACAGATCGGCTCGTCCTCGTCGGCTGTGACGATACGAATCTGTACGCCTTCGATGCCGATACCGGCGAGCAAGAGTGGCGGGTCGAGACGAATGGGCGGATTCAGGGTTCACCGGTCGTCGGTGCCGAGACACTGTTTTTCACGAGCGATAACGACGGTCTCTACGCGGTCGATACGACTAGCGGCGAGCGCAGTTGGTTCTCGGAGTACCAGATGATGAGTCACGCATCGCCGACGATCATCGAGGACACGGTGTTCGTTCGAGGGCAGAAGCTCCGGGCGCTCGATCCACGATCAGGCTGGCAGCGCTGGGCGTTCGACCTCGGAAGTGGAACGTACTCATCGCCGACGGTCGCCGACGGAACAGTCTACGTCGGCGACAGGGAACGTAACGGCGGCCCGAACTCCGCCGGGAACCTCTACGCAATCGACGCCGAATCGGGCGACCGAGAGTGGGTGTTCGATACCGACGAGTTCGTCGATGCCTCGCCGACAGTCGTAGAAGAGACGGTGTACGTCGGCGGCTGGAAGACACGATTCAGGTCGAGCGACGACGGGGAGTCAGGAACCGGATCGGTGTTCGCACTCGCGACCGACGATGGGACGGAGCGCTGGCAGTTCGAGACCGACGGCCGGGTGCTTTCCTCGCCGACGGTCGCCGACGGCGTCGTTTTCGCCGGAAGCTGGGACGGCACGGTTTACGGACTAGACGCGGTCACCGGCGACGAACGCGTCGCGCTCGAGACTGGCGGTCGGGTGAGTTCCTCACCGACGGTCGAAGGCGGACGGCTGTACGTCGGTAGTAACGACGGCTACGTCTACGCACTGTCAGCAGGTGTCAGCGGAACGAGTACCGACTCCCGGGTTCAACTCGGAACGCTCGGACACACCGGAAGCAAGCGGTTGCCGGACGCTCTGGAGTCGAAGAGCCGCCTCGATACCGGCACTGCGCGCGCGCTCGGTGCCGGCGGTGCTGTTGGGTTTCTCTCCGGAAGCGGGCTGCTGTACTACGGCGACGACCGCCTCGGGTCTTAGACGTGATCGCCGAGAAAATCGACAACTGCGCTGTAGGCCTCGATCTGGTTGTCGAGTTTCGAGATGCCGTGACCCTCGTCCTCGAAGATCAGCTTTCGCACCGAAACGCCTTGCTCGCGGGCCTGCTCGGCGATCTGTTCGGCTTCGCCGACCGGGACCCGCGGATCGTTCGCGCCATGAAGCACGAACAGCGGGGCTTCGATGGCCTCGATGTTGTTCGTCGGGCTGATCGATTCGAGGAACTCCCGGTCCGCGTCGAGTGAGCCGTACTCGGCCTCGCGGAGTTCCCGCCGCCACGAGCCCGTGTTTTCGAGGAAGGTGACGAAGTTCGCGATCCCGACGACGTCGACGCCGGCCGCCCACAGATCCGGGTACTCCGTCAGCGCGGCCAGCACCATGAAACCGCCGTATGAGCCGCCTTTGGCGACGATCCGATCGGGATCGACGGCCCCGTGATTCGTGAGCCACTCGACGGCCTGTTCGATGTCCGCGACCGAGTCCATCCGGTTTTCCACGTCGTCGAGATGGGTGTACCCCCGGCCGTACCCAGCGGAGCCCCGGACGTTCGGCTCGAACAGCGCGTACCCCTCCGCGAGGAAGTACTGCCGGAGTCCGGAAAAGGAGGGGCGGCGCTGGCTCTCCGGACCGCCGTGGATGTCGACGATGACCGGCGCGCCGCCGTCGGGGACCTCCTCGGGAAGCGAGAAGAACGCGGGAATCTCCCGACCGTCGAAGCTCTCGTAGCGGACGAGGGTGGGCTCGACGAACGTCTCTCTCGGAATGCCCGCCGTCGATGCCTGGGTCCACCGCGTCGCCGCGCCGGCGGAGTCGCCCGCGAGCGCGGTCCCCTCGTCGGCGAGTTGGCGGAGCGCGGTCAGATCCACGACCGAGACGTTCGTGTTGAACCGCCGACCCGACGAGGACAGCGCGATGCGTTCACCGTCGGGACCGAAACTGACGCCGCCGGCGACGCTGCCCGGGAGGTCGGGCATCGAAAGCTCTCGAAGGCCGCCGTCGGTCAGTTCGCCGAGCGCGAGTTCGGTGTAGCCGTC
>JBLGCM010000262.1:0-3613 GCA_047617345.1 Natronomonas sp.
GTCCGCTGGCCGACCGACTCCCGGTCGACGTGATCGATGCCGACGACGAGATACTCGTCAAGGCGGATCTACCGGGGCGAGATCCGTCGTCGATCAGCGTCCAACTCGAAGATAGCCGGACGGTTCACATCGAGGTCGGTGACGGGACCACCGCCGGCGACGGACGGTTCGTCGTGCGGGAACGGACACGGGAAGGCCGGAGTCGGTCGGTGACGCTGCCGGCGGCCGTCGACGAGTCCGAAACGGACGCGGAGTACGACCGCGGCGTGTTGACCGTTCACTTGCCGAAGCTATCCGGTGACAGCGAAGGGACCGACATCCCGGTCAACTAACCGGTCGTGCCACCAGAGAGGTTCGTAGTTCGGAAAGAGAGAAGCTACGTCAGCCGACTCCGCTCGCGTTCGAGGGCAGTGCGGAATCGGAGAGTCCGCCGATCACGCGACCGGCGAAGCCGTGAGCAGAAGGGGACCTCGCGCTACCGTTTAGTTGAAGTTTGACCGACCAGTGTATCGAACTAGATCGTGATTGATGGCGCCCCGTTGCAGATCGAGCCGGTCGCCGTCGGATATACCGGGATATTCACCGCCGCCGGTCTCGCGTGTCTGTTTGCGCTCGTCCGGGCGCGGGGGGTCGAAGCCGCCGCGGTTCGCCGCGGGCTGGTCGGATTACTCGGCACGACGAGCGCGTGGGCGCTGCTGAAAGTCGTCTATTTCGTGGCGCCTGATCCGTTCCGCCAGCCAGCGTACACCGTTGGACTCGTCTTCGGGTTCGCGACCGTCTGGGCGTGGCTGTACTTCTGTTCGGCGTACACCGGTCGGGGCTATCACGAGGATCAGACGCTCAGGATGCTCGCTGGTGGCTTCTTCACCAGCGTCGTCGCAGTCAAGCTGACCAACCCCATCCACGGGCTGTATTTCGAGACGAGCGTGCGGACGGAGCCGTTCAACTATCTGGCCATCGAGCACGGAATCTTCCACTGGACCGTGACCGGCCTCTCGTACGTACTGGCCGGCATTGGGATCTTCATGCTGTTCGAGTTGTACCACGATTCCGGCTACGATACGCGACCGCTCGGCGCGCTGACGGCGTTTCTGGCGCTGCCGGTAACGCTCGACATTCTCGCCTTCTTTACCGACGCCGTCATCGAGGTGATCTACGCGCCGCTGGGCGTTGCAGTGTTCGTCTTGGGTGTGCTGTTCATCTACGAGCGACGGTTTCTGGCGGTCCAGTCGACCGGGAACGACGACGACGCCGTCATCTTCCTCGACGAAGAGCGACGGGTCCGGGATTTCACGCCCGCGGCACAGGAGTTTTTTCCGGCGCTCGCCGACAGCAGGGGCGAATCGCTCGCGTCCGTCCTGCCCCGCGTTGCGGAGATGACAGCCCGGGAGACCCAGACGCTCGAATACGAAATCGACGGGGAGACTCGGTATCTGTTGACGTCGACGAGTTCGGTCACGCTCGGTGACTCACAGGGACAGGTGCTCCTGTTCTCTGATATCACGACAGCCGAACAGCGCCGCCGGGAACTCAAACGTCACAACGAGCAACTCGAAGGCTTCGCCAGCGCGCTGGCCCACGAACTCCGGAACATGCTCCAGATCATCGAGTGGCGACTCGGGATCGCGAAAGACCGGATCGACGAAGGGACCGTCGAAAACGAGTCCGTCGAAAAGGCAATGGGTGCAAACGAGCGACTCACCGCCCGTGTCGATGATTTCACGACGCTCGCGAAATACGGCCAGACCGTCGGACATCTCGAATCCGTCGAGTTCGAGACCGCCGTCGACGACGCGTGGTGGAACGTCGAAACCGGCGAAATGGAACGTCTCGTACTAAACAACGGTACGGTCGACGCCGACCCAGGCCGCCTTCGAGAGTTGTTCGGCAACATCTTCGTATTCAACCGACTGAACGGCGCCGACACCGTCACTGCCGAGTTACTCGACTCGGGATTCGCTGTCACCGGTGACGGCGAACCGCCCGGCGAGGATGTCGCCGGCTATCTCGCCTTCGGCGAGTCGGTTCCGACGGCCGAGGCGGGCATGAAACTCCCCAACGCGAAGACCTTCGCGCGCGTTCACGGCTGGGAAATCGACATCGACACCGACTATCAGGAAGGCGTCCGAATCGTCGTCTCGGAGGCCCGGACCGAGGTGGCGGGGCCGGCACCGGAATCCAAAACGGATTAAGACCGATTCAAGCGAGACCGAGCGCTTCGAGGAGCGTAAAGAGCAGGTCACCGTAGGTAAAGGAGACGACCAGCCCGAGAAACAGCGGAACGAGAAATGGAATGCCGGGCGAGATCCAGACGACATCCTCCGAACTCAGCGTCTCGAGACCCTCTCGCAGTCCCTCGGGGGTCGTTCCGTAGGCCGACCCCTCGATGTCGTCGAGGAACGTCTCGGCGCCCCACGGATCCTCGTACTCGGTAGACGCGTCGTCTCGCGGTTCGCCCTCGTTCGCCTCGATCGGCTCGCCGCCGTCGGTTTCGATCATGCCGTCGCCGGGCGGATTCGGCTCGTCGGGAAGCGTAGCGGGATCGCGATACTGGTCGGGATTCGCCCGGAGTTCGTCGATGGTCAGTCCGCGCCACTGGAGATACATCCGGAGCGCGTCGAGATCCAGACGTCGCCACGAGAAGTAGGAACTGATCCCGCCGAGCGAGAGGTCGTCGATGAATCGCCGATCCGGGAAGTCGAGAAGGGAGCCGTACTCTTCGACCACCGCTTCGGCTCGGACCGGCTTGGCGACGAACATCCCGGGCGAGACGTAGCCGGTAACGGCGTTTTTCCCCGCGAGAAAAAGCGGGTAGGTAGCCCCGGCGAGCACCGTATTCGAGAGAACCGTCAGCGAGAAGACGCCCACTGTCGTCTCGACGACCGGGAGCGATCCGAGCGCGCCGCCAACGCCGAGTTCGGCCAGTGCGTAGTCGGGATAGGTTGGAAACAGAACGGCGATGATGAAAAACGCCTTCGCGTCGGCCCCGCCGAAACCGCCGATCAGCCAGAACAGGTAGGTGAGCGGGATGATAAAGCCGATCGAGACCGCGACCTGGATGTAGAAGCGGCGCTGCTGGAAGGCCGCAAAGTCGCCGGTCGTGACGGCGTAACACTCCCAGACGAGCAGGCCAACGGCGAAGATAGCGAGCGGAATCCACGTCCGGTTCGGGATCCGTCGGGTCGCGATGTCCCGCCAGGCGACGTAGCCGAAGAAGGGAATCACGAGCAGACGAAGCAGATCCGGGACGCTTGCGATGTCGAGCACACTCGCCGATGCGATGCGGACTGAGTTATCCCTTTTGACTCTCCAGTGTCAGACGTCGGGCGACCGTGATTCCCGCCGGTCAGTTCGTTTTCGCGTCGTTCGTATCGTCGGCCGCGGGGGCGTCGACACCTTCTGCGGCCTCGATTTGCTCGGTGGCTTTTTCGGTGTTGACGTGCCAGCGGTCGACCTCGCTGTCGAAATCAGCGAGTTTGTTCGAGACGCGAATCTTCAGGTCGTCGTCGTTGACGTTGACCTCGAAGACGTACTCGCCGCCCTCGCCGCGGCCGACGCGCTGGAGATTCGCGCTGATGAGGTCGTTGTCGAAGTAGTACGGCGACATCTGCGT
>JBLGCM010000263.1:0-3598 GCA_047617345.1 Natronomonas sp.
CCGGGGCGCGGCCGCGATTGCCGGGGCGGCCGCGGCGGCGCTGGCGACGCAGGCAGCGGACAGCGACGCTGAGACGCCCGATGTCTTCCGCCGCGAACTGCGCGCCGCTGCGCGCCGCCTCGTCGATACCCGGCCGACGGCCGTCAGCCTCCCGAACGCGGTCCGGTACGTCTTCGAGCGGACGGGAGGCGAGACCGTCCCGGAACTCCGACAGAGCGTCCAGACCGGCGCGAACGCCCTCCAGACGCAACTGGAAACCGCCCAGGACGACCTCGGAGAAATCGGTGCGAACCGACTCCGGGACGGCGATACGGTCCTCACGCACTGTCATTCGACGGACGCGCTGGCCTGTCTCGAGGCGGCTCGTGCGCAGGACAAATCGCTCTCGGCTATCGTCAAGGAGACCCGGCCGCGCAAGCAGGGCCACATCACGGCCCGACGGCTCCGGGAACTCGACGTGCCGGTGACGCTGATCGTCGACGGCGCGGCCGGCAGATATCTCGACAACGCTGATCACGCCCTCGTGGGGGCGGATTCGATCGCCGCCGACGGATCGGTCGTCAACAAGATCGGGACGCGCTCGCTGGCGGTCAACGCGCGCGAGCGCGACACATCGATTGTCGTCGCCGCACAGACGCTCAAACTCGACCCGGCGACGCTGTCCGGCCACACCGTCGAAATCGAGCATCGCGCGGAATCCGAAGTGATCGGAGACGAGGACCGCGCGGAAATCGGCGATATCGACGTGGCGAATCCGGCGTTCGACGTGACGCCGCCGCGGTATATCGACGCTATCGTGACCGAGCGAGGCCAGTTCCCGCCCGAAAGCATCGTCACGCTCATGCGCGAGTTGTTCGGTGAGGGCCACGCGACGCCGTGGGACGAGCGATGAGCCGTGTCGTCTGCGCCGGCCACGTCAACTGGGACGTGACGCTGCACGTCGAGGATCTGCCGGATCCCGACGGCGAGGCGGCGATCACCCACCAGTCACAGGCCGGCGGCGGGAGCGCATCGAACACGGCGAGCGCGCTTTCGGGACTCGGTATCGAGGTTTCGCTGCTCGGCAGCATCGGGACAGACCGTTCCGGGACGCTACTCGTCGAGGAACTCGAAGCCGCCGGGATCGACTGCTCGCCGCTCACAACCGTTGACGGCGAAACCACAGTCAAGTACGTCGTTGTCGACGACGACGGCGAAGTCTTCGTCCTCGCGAACCGCGGCGTCAACGAGGCCTACGAAGCCGCCGATCTCCCCGCGGAGACGCTTGCACGAGCGGACCGACTTCATCTCACCAGCCAGGAGCCCGCGACAGCGAACGAACTCCGTCGACGAGCGGCGGAGCGGTCGATTCCCGTCAGCTTCGACCCGGGTCGTCGGCTCGGTTCGCGCGCGTACGACGACTTGATCCGACAGGTCGATCTGCTCTTTCTCAACGAGCGCGAAGCCGAGGCGATCGAACGCCTTCTCGCGGATCGGCAGGCGCCAACGGTTATCAAACGCGGCGACGGCGGAGCGGTCTATCGGAACGGCTCACAGAGCACGAGCCACGGCGGGTTCGACGTGACCGCCGAAGATACGACTGGTGCGGGAGATGCCTTCGCGGCGGGGTTTCTCGCCGCGAGCCTTCGGGGTCGGTCAGTCGAGGAGGCGCTCGCGGCAGCCAATCGCTGCGGCGCGCTTGCGGTCCAGTCTGCCGGCGCGCGCGTCGAGCTCTCGTGGGAACAGATCGAACGGTGTCACAACTACCATTAGCGCTCGGGTAGTCGGACGGCAAGCTGATCGAACTGCTGTCGAAACCGGGCCTTTGCGCGAATCTGTGTCAGTTCGCCGGCAACGGAGTCGGCGTCTCCGAGAACCTCTCCCCTCGCCGCACATCCGAGTTACGGCGAGCTATCGCGGCGTCTCCGTCCCCCACTTGTCGATAGCCGTCGCCAGCTCCGGTGAGTCTGCGGTGGCCTGTTCGAGACTGCGGTCCTCCGTTCCGGCCTCGACGGCCGCTCGCAGCGCGCGCGCACCGGCCCGGGTGCCGTTCGGGTGGCCGTGAATCCCGCCGCCGGCTTGAACCATGATCTCGGTGCCGAGTCGGTCCAGCAGTTCCGGGACGAGTCCCGGGTGCAGTCCTCCCGAGGCGACCGGCAACACGTCCGAAAGCCCGTGGAGGTCGCTCCGGAGCCACTCGTTGATTCCGACGGTATCCTCGTTTTCGAGTTTGCCGAGATCGGCCGTTCCGGTGTGGATGTGATCGACCCCACAGAGCCGCGCGACCTGCGCGATCACCCGCATCGAAACGCCGTGAGAGGGGACGCGGTCGAAGGCCGCGTGCATCGCCCGGTGGGCGTGGATGGCCAACCCGCGGCGCTCACACCGCTGTCGTACCTGCTGGACGGCCGCCCAGCCCGTGGTCACGACATCGACCATGACGAACTCACAGCCGTGTTCGGCGGCCAGATCGACACGGTCGAGCATCTCTCGTCCCGGCGCGGTCACGTTCAACAGGTAACTTTTCGTCTCGCCCGTCTCGCTTTCGGCCCGGTCGCGACGCGCGAGACTCTCGGTCAGGCGGTCCTCGAAAGGATTGAACGACTGATCGGTGAGGTTCTCGTCGTCTTTCAACAGGTCGACGCCGCCGACCCACGCCTCGTAGCCCACCTCGGCGTGTTGATCCGTCGACAGCCCGACTTTCGGCTTCGGAACCGTCGCGAGCGCCGGCCGGTCACCGGCGTCGAGCAGTTCCGATCGGACTGCGCCCCCGTACTGCGGGCCAGGAAACGCTTCGGCGATGGGAGCGGGCCACTCGCAGTCGAGCAACCGAATCCGGTCGACCGCCTTCATGCCCATGATGTTACCGGCGATACAGGAGAGGATCTGTGGCATGCTTCCCGGCTCGAACAGCGCCTCGGGGTAGGCCACCCAGATCTCGCCCCGGTCTTCGTCGATGTCGTACGCCACCGCGGAGAGATCGGTGACAGAGCCCTCGACGGTGAGTTCGGCCCACGTGCCGTTCGAGCTCTCGCTCGCGACGCGGCCTGCGGCGTCTGTCCAGCTCATGTCCGCGGCTGGTTCGATGGAAAACCGACAGCAGAGATCCGATTCGTGCGGTTCGTACTCTCTGTCGAGGAAGTCCTCGTAGCTGATCCCCATATCGTGCCTTCGGCGGTCTCGTACGTAATTCTTACCGGAAACCGTCCGGATTACCGAATCGCCGCTACTGCTGTTCCGCTTCGGCGAGTCGGACCTGGTTGCCCTGCTCTACGTCTTCGTCACTGACGCTGACGTTGCCCGACCCATCGACGCTGTACTCTCCGGGGTACGCGACGGTGACGTTGAACTGGCCTTGCTCCGTCGCAGTCGTTCGACGTGCGTACGTGAACGACTCGCCTGCAACCGTGTGGTCAGTACTCGCCGTCACAGTCGCCCCGGACTCTGCGGTGCCCACGATCGTCGCTCCGGGAACCGGCCTGTAGATCTGTCTCAGTCCGGACTCCGTAACGTGTGCCAGCCGATAGTGACCGAGACCGTCCATTACCTCCGTTGCGCTCCCGTATTTGAAAAATAGCTGTCCGTACGCACTCAACCGGACGTTATCCGTCGCGGACCC
>JBLGCM010000264.1:0-3593 GCA_047617345.1 Natronomonas sp.
GGACCGCGACGCCGCCGACCGTGCCGAGCGCGGGGACGAGCGCGTCGAAGACGAAAAACGTGATGTAGACGCCCGCGAAGATGATCACCAGCCGGAGGACGTTCTGGCCGCCGTATTTGATGACGCCGAGCATCACGACCGTCGCGGCGAGAATCCCGACGATGTAGGCGATACTGATTCCGGGATTAGAAGTGTCCTGAGATCCCTGGAGACCGCCTTCGAGAAACGGTTCGACGAGCGCGAGCGCGCCGAGTTGAACGACGAAGAAGATTCCGAGAATAGCCGCGCTCGCGAGAATCTGCCGCTGGCGATGATCCATACTGGACGCTCGGTTGTCTGCTGTTTGAGGTTTTCGAAACTGGAGAGACCGAAGCGTGCGAACGGACAGATTCGGAGCGGTTTTACCCACTAATGCGGCCGATTTCGGGTATTTCCCGGGTATGTAATTATTTACCGGGTACATTCCGCACAACAGCAAAGTCTAACCGGGTGGACCCAAAATAGCCAAATGATGCCAACAGTAGAATACCTCAACTACGAAGTTGTCGACGACAACGACTGGGACATTTACGACCCAGATGTGTTCGAGAAAGCAGCCGACGCCGGCCTCGACGACGAGGATTACGGTGAACTGGAAGTCAACGAAGGGGAGTACATTCTGGAAGCCGCAGAAGCGCAGGGGTACGACTGGCCGTTCTCGTGTCGCGCGGGGGCCTGTGCGAACTGTGCAGCCATCGTCGTCGAGGGCGAGATCAACATGGACATGCAGCAGATTCTCTCCGACGAGGAAGTCGAAGAGAAAAACGTCCGACTGACCTGCATCGGCTCGGCCGAGACCGACGAGGTCCAGATCGTCTACAACGCCAAACACCTCGACTACCTCCAGAACCGCGTCATATAGACCGCGCGTCCCGACGGGCGCGGCTTTTCGATCCGAGTAAACTGCGGAAAGCGACTGCAACGCGACCTGATCCGTTTTCACAACTGTTCCGCGACATCTTCGGCGAAGTAGGTGAGAATGAGATCCGCGCCGGCGCGTTTGATCGACAGAAGCGACTCGTAGGCCGTCTCCTCCAAGTCCAGCCAGCCCTTCTCGGCGGCGGCGTGTAACATCGCGTACTCCCCGGAGACGTTGTAGGCCGCAACTGGGCGGTCGTACTCCCGGCGCACGTCGGCGACGATGTCCAGATACGGCAGCGCCGGCTTGATCATCAACACGTCTGCCCCCTGTTCGACATCTAAGGCGACCTCGGTTCGGGCCTCGCGGGCGTTGGCGGGATCCATCTGGTAGTGCCGCCGGTCGCCGAAGGCGGGTGCGCCGTCTGCGGCGTCCCGGAACGGCCCATAGAAGGCTGACTCGTATTTCGCGGCGTAGCTCATGATCGGGACGTGCTCGAAGCCCCCTCCGTCGAGCGCACCGCGGATTGCACCGACCATGCCGTCGATCATCCCGGAGGGTGCGATCATGTCCGCGCCCGCCTGCGCGTGCGAGACGGCGATGCGTTCGAGCAGGTCGAGCGTCTCGTCGTTCTCGATGGTGACCGTCGGGTCCTCCTCGGCGTGGGATTCGAGCACGCCGCAGTGGCCGTGGTCGGTGTACTCACAGAGACAGACATCAGTGATGACGTAGGCGTCCGTCTCGGCGCTGATTTGCCGCGTTGCCTCCTGAACGACGCCGTCTTCTGCCCAGGCCCGACTGCCCCGCTCGTCTTTCGATTCCGGAATCCCGAACAGAATGATCGCTTCGACGCCCGTTTCCCGGATCTCCTCGACGCGGGCGACAGCCTCGGAGATCGGGACGCGTTCGTGACCCGGCATCGACTCGATGGGCTGGCGCGTTTCCGTCGTCGCATCGACGAACACCGGCGCGATCAGGTCGCTCGCGGCGAGGTCTGTCTCGCGGACGAGCGGGCGAACGCCGTCGGTTCGCAGGCGTCGCGGTCGCTGTGTCAGGTTCATACACGCTCTTGCCGTGGAATCCTCAAAGCCGTGTCGTTCGCCCCGAGCCTTATATGCGAAGACGGGACCACCCGGCGTATGAGTCGACACGAGCAATCGGCCGGTTCGGAGAGACACCAAGCCTCGACCGGGATCGAGGAGAACCGGGGGCGTCAGCCCGAACAGACAGGAAATAGCCGGCGCGGAAACGGGGGCCAGCAACGCGGACAGCAGCCTGCAAGCGGACGGCGCAGACCCGCTACCGGACAGCGCGGCGGACAACAGCCCAACCGGTCGAACCGGACCGGTGTACAACCGACTCCCGACAGCTCGTCGGTCCCGATCGGCTTCCGCCTGATTTCGCTCGCTTTCGCGGGGGTTGGGCTCGCGCTGCTGGCCGGCGGGGCGGTCATCACGCAGGGCGCGAGCGCCGTGTCGGCCGTTGCCGGGCCGCTCGGGTCGGCCCTTCTGGTCGTCGGACTGGTCTTCGGCGCACTCGGCGTCGGACACCTCGCCGCAGGCTACGGCGTGTGGACGTTCAGACCGTGGGCTCACCGAGTAGGGCTGTTCATCGCCGTCGGCTCCGGGCTCGGGAGCGCAACCGTCCTTCTGGCGGGGAGTCCCGTCGGGCTGATCGGGCTGGCGACCCACGGCGCTATCGCGTGGTATCTGCATACGAACAGACAGCGGTATGCTCGCCTGCGCCGAGCAGCGTGATCAAGCGGGCTTGGACCGGTCGAACACCAGCCCGAGTCCCGGATAGCCGTCCGCCCGCCAGACGGACAGCGCGGCTGCGAGGAAGAGAAACTCCGAGAGGAAATACGGCTGGCCGAGCGAGTCACGGAGCAGTCCGAGCACCGTCGGCGCGCCCTCGCCGGAAACTCCCGGAGAGGGAAGCAGCGGCCAGATCAGTGCCTCCCACGGAGTCGTTGGATCCCAGATCGCCGGGAGCGCGTCGAGCAGGGTATGCGAGATGGTTCCGACGGCGAAGGCGACTCCGTATTCCCCGACGTCCCGCCGACGAGCGAGTACGTAGATGGCGAGCGAGAGCGGGACGAGCACGAACAGCGAGTGAGCGAGTGTTCGCCCACCCGGGAGCACGCCGAGATACCACGCCAGCGGTTTGTCGATCAGATCGGGAAACAGCGCTGCAAATCCGACGACGACTGTCGCACCGGGCCCGGGTGGGCCGGCGAACCGCGAGCGCGTCGAACGCGCGTACAGCAGGTAGGCCACCGATGCGTGTCCGATCGGCCACATATCCACCCATCGACGGGCGGGAGATAAATGCGGTCCGGTCCCGTGGCGCTGAGCGAGATGCTCGCTCGCCGGCAGGGTGCAGACAACGCCAGTCGAGGACAGCGAGCAGGCAGAACGTATCGACGCCGATCAGTTCACGGCGGGATACACGAGAGAAGGGGCGCCGAGGGGGTGAACGACACAGCTTCGAGTGAGCAGACGGAAGAAGAAACGGTTAACAGGACCGAGAACGGAACACCCGTATGGCCAATTTCGACAAGGCAGAAGATCGAATCTTCACGACACAGATCTGCATGCGGTGTAACGCCCGAAATCCCCAGCGAAGCGACTCCTGTCGCAAATGCGGCTACGGCAACCTCCGGCCGAAAGCCCGCGAGACCCGAAGCGCCTGACTC
>JBLGCM010000265.1:0-3561 GCA_047617345.1 Natronomonas sp.
TCTCGCCGCGGAAGCCGATATCGGCGATCTGTGGCTGTGCACAGGAGGCCGAACAGCCCGACATGTGCATGCGGACAACGTCGAGGTCGTCCGGCGTGTCGATGCGCTTGTCCAGCGCCTTCGCCCACCGCCGGACGCGGTTTTTGGTCTCGATGATGCCGTAGTTACAGAACTCCGAGCCCGTACAGCCGACCGCGCCGCGGGAGAACGGACCCGGATCGGGCTTGTACTTGCGGGCAAACGGCTCGTTCATCAGTTTGCCGACGTTCTCCTCGGGGATGTGCGTGACGAGGAAGTTCTGGTCTGTGGTGAGTCGAACAGTGGCATCGTCGGTGCCGTACTTCTTGGCTGCTCGCGCAGCCTCGACGAACTCGTCGCCACCCATCCGGCCCGCGATGACGTTGAATCCGACGTATTTCAGGCCGTCCTGTTTCTGGTCGTGGACGCCGACGTGGTCGCCGGTGTACCCTTCAGTGAGGTCGACACCGCGCTCCGGGAGTTCGACCTGACACCGATCCCGAACTGCCTGCTCGAATTTCTCGGGGCCCATCTGCTGGACGAGATAGCGCATCCGGCAGACACCGCGGTTGTTCCGGTCGCCCAGTTCCTTGAACACCTGGGCGACTGCCCGGCAGTACTCGACGGCATCTTCCGGTGGAATGAATACATTCTGTGTCGATGCCATCCTGGGCCCGTCCGAGAGGCCACCACCGACCTTCGAGTGGAAGCCGTACTTCCACTCACCGTCTATCTCTTTTTTCGCGGGCGTCAGTCCGACATCGTTGATCTGAGACTGTGAGCAGTCCTCCGTACAGCCGGTAATCGTTATCTTGAATTTTCGGGGGAGATTTCCGTATTCCCGGTTCCCGACGAAAAACTCCGTGACTGCATCGACCACCGGTTGAGCGTTGAAACACTCGTGGTCGCTCAGCCCGGCGGCGGGGCAACCGAGAACGTTCCGTGCGCCATCACCGCAGCCGCCGATGGTCGTCAGTCCGACCTCGTCGTAGCGGTCCCAGATCTCCGGGACATCTTCTATCTCTATCCAGTGGAACTGCGTGTCCTGTCGGGTCGTAATATCGACGTACGCGTCGCCCCAGATGTCGTTTTGTTCCTCGCCGCCGTGTTCCTCGGGGGCTGTTGCGTACTCGTCGGCGACCTCGCCGATTACCTCCGCCTGTTCGGGGGTGAGATAGCCGCCGGGGACTTTCGTCCGCATCATGTAGTAGTCCTCGTGGATGCCGTGGGTGTACATCCCGGCCCACTTCAGGCGCTCGAACTCGCCGTCGCCCTCGCTTTCGGCAATCTCCTCGAAAGACATCCCCTCCTCGGCGTACCGCTGGACGTCTTCGATGACGTCGAGCGGGTGTTTCTCTTCTTTCCACTGTTCGACTGTATTCATGTTTGAACACCTCGTCGGCAGTTGTGCGTATTCATGGGTTAGAGTATCGACAGTCTCCGCAACTGCCGCTTTGTCTGCCCACTATATCCCGGGCTACTTTACGGACGCTCTCTCGGTGAATACCGCCACCCTTCAGCTGTAGCGGATAAAATTTCCGGCTTTATTCGGATCGTTCTCCCGTTTAGTCCCGTAATTGACGCCTTGTCGAGTGATTTCCGCTGTGACGACCTGAGCACCGACTCCAGCCTGCCGCATTTACCGGATAATATTTCCGATATGCGCCATGCACGTCGGTGCGGTAAGCGTACGGCGAAGACGGCAATCATACCCCTGGATTGGCGAGCTGGAACACGCAACCTCTTTTAGCCCCACCCCGTCATATCTCGTATGTTGATTACCGTATCTGGCCCCGCAGGCTCGGGCAAGAGCACACTTGCCGAAGCGATTGCTGCGGAGCTTTCCTACGACCACGTCTCGGGCGGCGATATCTTCCGCTCGATTGCCGACGAACGCGACCTCACCCCTCTCGAACTGAACCGCCGTGCCGAGGAGGACGACCAGATCGATCGGGATCTGGACCGCCGCCTGCGCTCGACGGCCCGCGACCGCGACGATCTCGTGTTGGAATCCCGACTGGCCGGCTGGATGGCCGGCGAGTACGCCGATCTGCGACTCTGGCTCGACGCCCCGCTGGACGTTCGCGCCGAGCGCATCGCCGACCGCGAGAATAAAATCGTCGAACAGGCCCGCGAGGAGACACAAGCCCGCGCCGACAGCGAAGCCCTCCGGTACCGAGAGTACTACGGCATCGATATCGACGATCTGGGAATCTACGACCTCGTCGTCAACACCGCCCGCTGGGGTCCCGACGGCGTCACGAATCTCGCCCTGCAGGCCGTCGAGACCTACGACGAGGCCACCGACGAGGGGAAGACACCCGTCACCGGCGTCGCGTACGATTTCGGCGAATGACCCTCCGCGATCCACCCGGCGAGCGCTCTGTCGAGGAACTGCTCACGTTCGGCGTCTGCAACCTCGACAAGCCACCGGGACCGACCTCCCACCAGGTCGCTGACTGGCTCAAACGCCTCGTCAACGACGCCGTCGAGGCGGTCGACGCCACGGCGACCGCGCCGCTTCTCGACCGTGTCGCTCATACCGGCACGCTCGATCCGAAAGTCACGGGCTCGCTGCCGGCCCTGTTCGGCGACGCGACTAGACTCGCGCAGGTGTTCGCAAAGAGCGAGAAAGAGTACGTCGCTGTTCTCGAACTGCAGGGGCCGCCGCCGTCGGATTTCGAGGCGACGCTCGCGGAGTTCGAGGGCGATCTCTACCAGAAACCACCCCGGAAGAGCGCGGTTCGGCGACAGCTTCGAACGCGGCGGATTCACGACCTCGAACTGCTCGAACTCGACGGACGACAGGCCCTGATTCGGGTTCGCTGTGAGGCCGGTACGTACATCCGGAAGCTCTGTCACGACCTCGGCCTCGCGCTGGGAACGGGCGCGCACATGGGCGACCTCCGCCGCAGTCAGACCGGTCAGTTCGACGACAGCGACCTGGTGACGATGGAGGACGTTGCCGACGCGCTGGCCTTTTGGACCGAGGACGGCGACGAGGAGTGGATTCGCGAGGTGATCGCTCCCGCCGAGGCGGCGCTGGACTCGCTGCCGCGACTGATCGTCGCGCCGAGTGCCGCCCGCGAGATCGCCGAGGGTGCGCCGGCCTACGCGCCCGGTGTGATCGGCGTGGAGCCGGCACCGCTGGACGGAACGGAGGCAACTGAAAACGACCTCGTGGCCGGATTTACGCCGAACGGCTCGGCGGTCTGTCTCGGGACGCTCGTCGGTGTTCCCGAGGCAGAATCGGGGGCTGTTCTCGAACTCGAACGGGTCCTCGTGTGACTGCGAATCGAAGGCCTTAATCCCGGCAGCGTCGTCTACTCGAAACGCGGGACCGTGGGGTAGCGGTATCCTCGGCGCATGGGGTGCGTCGGACCTGAGTTCGAATCTCGGCGGTCCCACTCAAATTTCTGACAGATTCCCACACCTCGACGCTCAGATGTACGAGCGGTACAATGTCCGGACTGTCACTGTTTCGTCTCGCTCGGTCTGTTCGACCGCGAGAGTGGGTTGTTACAAGCGAGACCAGGGAGTCTG
>JBLGCM010000266.1:0-3559 GCA_047617345.1 Natronomonas sp.
CGGGGTATTTGACCTTGGCCACGTCGGCGCCGAGTTCCATCGCCTGCCGGGCGGCGTATGAGATTACGTCGGCCCCCTTGTCGTTTTTGATCCCCTGCCCGCGCGGATAGGCCCACGCGACGACGGGCATGTCGTGGGCGCGGGCGGCCTCGTGGGCGTCGCGGAACTCCTCGGCCATCTCGATTTCGTGGTTCGAGCCCCCGTAGAGCGTGAAGCCGACGGAGTCGGCCCCGACCTCGTCGGCGTACTCGACCGACCAGTTGACTGCCGAGTCCGGTTCGCCCATCCAGAGGTTCGACGTGCCGTTCAGTTTCGCGAGCAGGGTCACGTCGTCGGCGTAGTCGGGGT
This sequence comes from Natronomonas sp., assembly GCA_047617345.1. Taxonomy (GTDB): domain Archaea; phylum Halobacteriota; class Halobacteria; order Halobacteriales; family Haloarculaceae; genus Halovenus. The sequence goes on from JBLGCM010000266.1 coordinate 349, forward strand.
AGTAGCCCTCGGCAACGCCTTTCTGGACGGCGAGGCTGGTGACTGCCGGGTGTTTCGCAACCTCGAAGACGTGTTTCGGGTTCGCGCTCTCCGGGACTGCCTCGAAGTCGACGGGACCGTGTTCGAGTCCGTGGTCGTACGCCAGAATGAGCACCTTGCCATCCCGCGTGAGTGGTGAATCGTCGATAGGTCGCATCTCTACTGTTTGCTCCGGACAGTTACCGTATATGCTTTACTCACCGGAGCCACCCTGGGTCGGTCCCACAGACTTACACTGTTCGCAGTGCCAGTTCGGTACATGCGCGAACTCACAGCTATCGACACCGTCGGCGTCGTCGGTGCTGGCACGATGGGCAACGGTATCGCACAGGTCGCGGCGATGGCGGGCTACGACGTGGTGATGCGCGATATCGAACAGGAGTACGTCGACAACGGTCTCGAAACTATCGAGTTCAGCCTCGACGATCTGGTCTCCCGCGGCGAAATCGACGAGGCGACTGCCGAAGATACCCTCGACCGGATCACCGGGACGACCGCGCTCCCGGATCTCGCGGAATCGGATCTCGTCGTCGAAGCCGTATTGGAGGAGATGGATGTCAAACAGAGCGTTTTCGAGGAACTGGACACGGTCCTCGACGACGATGTCGTGCTCGCGACGAACACGAGTACGCTCTCGGTGACGAGTATCGCCGCCGTGACTGACCGACCGGAACTGATCGTCGGCCTCCATTTCATGAACCCGGTGCCGATCATGGAGGGTGTCGAGGTGGTCGTCGGCGAGAAGACCGACCGGGAAGTCGTCGAGTTAGCCCACAGCTTCGCCGAGGACCTGGGCAAGACGACCTGGGAGTCCGAAGACAAGCCGGGATTCGTCGTCAATCGCGTGCTGATGCCGTGGATCAACGAGGGGATCCGCGCCTACGACGAGGGCGTCGCGACGAAAGACGACATGGACACGGGACTGAAACTCGGGACGAACGTCCCGATGGGACCGCTGGAGCTCGCGGATCACATCGGGCTGGACATCGTCCTCAACGCCAGCGAGACACTCCACGAGGAGTTGGGTGACCGATACAAGCCCGCCTATCTGCTCAAACGAAAGGTCGAAGCGGGCGATCTCGGCAAGAAGACCGGGAAGGGGTTTTACGAGTACGAGTGAGTCGTTTCTACGCCGGAGACTGTCACGCGTGTGTTATTCGTTCGGCAGAGCTCACCCGAGGCACGGAGAAACTCACCGTCTGCTATCTCGCCGGTGCTGTCGTCGGTGCGGGGGCGGTTCTCGGTACCGTGGTCGCGTCTCCGGACCGCTACGGAACGATTCCTGGCGGGGTGATTGCTGCCGCCCTCGGGATGGCCGCCGCCGACGTCGAGCTGCGGTTGACTGGCGAGCGAGCGCCGGACTGGAGCGACACTGACTGACTCAAAACGACCGTCGAAGATACCACAGGATTACCGAACCGAGTCGAGCAGCAGCCGCTGCTCGACGCGTTTGACCTCGTGCTGGACGTCCCGCACGGCGTCGATGTTGGCGCTGATCGAGGTGACGCCCTCGTTGACGAGGAACCGAACCATCTCGGTGTCCGAACCGGCCTGCCCGCAGATGCTCGTCTGGATGTCGTGCTCGCGGCAGGTCTCGATGGTCTGGCTGATCAGTTCGAGAACCGAGGGGTGCATCGCGTCGTACCGGTCCGCCACCTGCTCGTTGTTGCGGTCGACTGCGAGCGTGTACTGGGTGAGGTCGTTCGTCCCGAAACTGGCGAAATCGAGGCCCGTATCGGCCATCTGCTCGATACCCAGCGCGGCCGCGGGCGTCTCGACCATCACGCCCCACGAGCGTTTCTCGGTGTCGATGCCGACCTCGTCCATCAGTTTCTTCGCCCGCAACACGTCCTCGCCGTCGTTGACCAGCGGGAGCATGATCTCGACGTTGTCGTAGCCCATCGCGTAGAGTTTGCGGAAGGCTTCGAGTTCGTACTTGAAGACCTCCGGCCGGTCGAGACTGCGGCGGATCCCGCGGTAGCCGAGCATCGGGTTGTGCTCGTCGGGTTCGTCTTCGCCGCCCTCCAGTTGGCGGAACTCGTCGGTCGGCGCGTCGAGGGTGCGCGCTCGGACGGGTCGGGGATAGAACTCCTCTGCGACGGTCCGGACGCCCTCGACGATCTGATCGATGTACTCCGCTTTGCCGTTGACCTCGATGTATCGCTCGGGCGTCTTGCCCAGCGAGAGGATCATGTGCTCGATGCGGAGCAGTCCGACGCCGTCGGCCCCGGTCGCTGCCGCGCGCTCGGCGGCGTTCGGGATCGAGACGTTGACCTTGACCCTGGTCGCGGTCATCGGTTTGACCGGCGTGTCGGGTCTGACTTCCTCGACGGCGTCGTGATCCGCGTCCTCGTCGGCCCCGGCTTCGACGGTTCCCTTCTCCCCGTCGATGGTGATGAACCGGCCGTCTTCGAGCTGTTTGGTTGCCGTCTCCGCCCCGACGACCGCCGGGACACCGAGTTCCCGGGAGACGATTGCGGCGTGGGAGGTGGTGCCGCCCTCGTCGGTGACGATGCCGGCGGCGCGTTTCATCGCCGGCACCATGTCGGGCGTGGTCATCTCCGCGACGATGATGTCGCCCTCGCGGATCTTGTCGAGTTGATCGAGCTTGGTGATGATTTTGGCCTCGCCGGAGGCCCGGCCGGGAGTCGCGCCCAGTCCGGAGACGAGCATGTCGTCCTCGCCGCTCTCTGACTGGGCGTTGGCCCCACCGCCGTCGGCGGCGTCTTCGCTGATCGTCGTGATCGGGCGGGACTGGAGCAGATAGAGTTCGCCGTCGTAAATCGCCCACTCCACGTCCTGGGGGTCGCCGTAGTACTCCTCGATCATCTCGCCGGTCTCTCGGAGGCGTTCGAGTTCGGCGTCCGAGAGGACCCGCTCGTTTTGCTTCTCGGCCGGGACCTCCCGCTCGACCGTCTCGCCGGTCTCGTCGTCGCGGACGTGCATCACCTTCTTTTCGGCGACGACGCTGTTCTGTATCTCGCCGGATTCGCGGTCGACGACGTAATTGTCGGGCGTGACTGCGCCGGAGACGACGGCTTCGCCGAGTCCCCACGCGGCCTCGATGGTGACGACCGGCGCGCCGGTCGAGGGGTGGCTGGTGAACATGACACCGCTTTTGTCGGCGTCGACCATCCGCTGGACGACAACCGCGATATCGACGACCTCCTCG
>JBLGCM010000267.1:0-3554 GCA_047617345.1 Natronomonas sp.
GGGCGAGAACCTGCCGGTCCACCGCGAGGCCATCGACGGGACCCACTACAAGCCGAACGTCATCGTCGACGACAGCGACAGTCCGCTGATCGATCCCGAGACGCCGGAGGATCTGGGGTGGCCGGACGATAAAATCGACGACCCGAGCGCCCGCCAGGTCCGCAACGAGGTGCTGAGTACGGACGAGCTGCTAGAGTCGAACCACCCGCTGCAGGACGTGGATCCGGGCTACAAGTACTCCTACATGACGCCGAAGTACCGCCACGGCGCACACACCTACTGTAACGCCCTACCGAACATCGCGGTCTGGTGGGGACCGTTCGGCGATCGCGACCGCACCGACGACCGCAAGCCGTATTTCGGCGAGGGCTACGTCGAGATGAACCCCGAAGACGCTCGCGAGGAGGGCTTCGAGGACGGCGATTACGTCTGGGTCGACGCCGACCCCTCGGATCGTCCGTACCCGAGCGCCAACGGCGACCCCGAGGAGTACGCCCGCGCGCTAATGAGAGTGCGCTACCAGCCAGCGATGCCGCGTAACGTGACCCGTAGCTGGTTCAACCTCAACCAGTCCAGCCACGGCACCGTCGAGGCGACGCCCGACCGCGAGGGACTAGCGAAAAACGAGGAGACGGATTACGTCTCGCTGTACCGCCGCGGCGGCCACCAGTCGATGACCCGGTCGTGGCTCCGACCGACGATCCTCGGCGACAACATGAACCGCAAGGATCTGATGGGCCAGTCCATCGGCCAAGGGTTCGCGCCCGACGTCTACTGCGCCAACGGCGCGCCGCGTGAATCGTTCGTCAAATTCGAGAAGGAGGGCGACGCCGGCGAGGACGGCGAGGGGCTGTGGCGGCCCGCCGAACTCGGCCTGCGCCCCGGCTACGAGACAGAGGAGATGGAGCAGTATCTCAACGGCGAGTACATCGAGGGAGGTGACTGATCATGGCACAAGTCGAAAACTGGCAGATCGGCCGCGAGATGGAGTTTCCCTACGAGGGCCAACGGCCCGACGACCAGTGGGCGGCCGTGTTCGACCTGAACAAGTGTATCGCGTGCCAGACGTGTACGCTGGCCTGTAAGACGACGTGGACCCACGGCGAGGGCCAGGAGCACATGTTCTGGAACAACGTCGAAACCAAACCCTACGGCTCCCATCCGGTCGGCTGGGACCAGCGCCTGCTCTCGGAGATGGGGCCAAACGAGTGGGCAGACGACGGCACCTACGAAGGCGAGACCATCTTCGAGGCGATGGGCACCGACTGGGGGTCCGAGGAGAACCACCCGCAGGAATCCAACAGCGCCGCCAGCGACATCGCCGGCTTCTTCCCGGGCAGCGAGGACTTCCGGTACCCGAACCTCGGCGAGGACGAAATCGCCGGCGATTCGATGGACGGGATCACCTACTTCGACGAGGAGACCCACCCGGTGTGGTTTTTCTACCTGCCGCGGATCTGCAACCACTGCACCTACGCCGCGTGTGCCGGCTCCTGTCCGGTGCCGGCCATCTACAAGCGCGAGGAAGACGGCATCGTGTTGATCGACGAGGAATCGTGTAGCGCCTATCAGCAGTGTAACGAGGCCTGCCCGTACAAGAAGTCGATCTTCAACCCTGCCGAGGGGATCTCTCAGAAGTGCGTCGGCTGCTACCCCAAAACCGAGGAAGGGAAAGCGCCGCAGTGTTTCGAGAACTGTCTGGGCAAGATCCGGATGCACGGCTACATCAACACACCTGACGAGGCGAACGTCGGCGACCCGAGCCAGGAGCGGGTCAACCCCATCGACTACCTCGTCCACGAGAAAGGGATCGCCAAACCGCTGTACCCGCAGTTCGGGCTGGAGCCGAACGTCTACTACATCCCGCCGATCACCGCGCCGACGGACTACCTCACCCAGATGTTCGGGCCGGACGTCGAGGATGCCGTCGAGATGTACCGCGACGTGCGAAACGGCAACGAGCCGGCGGTGCAGGGGCTGTTGCACCTGATCGGCAGCACGGAGTGGTCGCTGACCGGCTTCGAGATCGACGGCGAGGAGGCGATTGGCTACTACGAGGGCGACGAGGTCGGCCGCGTTCCCATCGAGGAACCGACCGCAGAGCGTGAGCGCTACGACGAAGACGAGGACGTCTACCGACTGGATATCACATAACGATGAGCGAAAACACCATCTTCGGCAAGTCACGGACCGACTCGGAGACCGGTGAGCCGGATCCGGCGCCGACCGAGGCTGGCCGACAGGACGCCGAGGGCGTGACCGCCACAGTCGACCGGGGGGGCAACTCCGATCTCCCGGTCCATCCCGGCGATGCCGAGACCGCCTTCGAACGCGGGCGGCTGTACGCGCTGCTCGCGCTGGGCTTTGAGCGCCCCGGCGAGGAGTTGACGGCGGCATTCGATGACAGCGCCTACTGCACCGATCTGGTCGCGGCCGCCGACGCACTCGACGGCGATGTCGCCGAGGCCGCGGTTGCCGTCGGCGCGCACGTCGACGACCCGGACGCGCTGTACGAGGACTGGGGCCCGATGTTCGGCGTCGAGGAAGGCCACAGCGTCTCGCCGTACGAACTCAACTACCTGCCCGGCCCGCTCGTGACGAACGTCCGGCGACTGGCCGATATCAACGGCTTCTACGAGGCCTTCGGGCTGTCGGTCGCCGAGGATAAGAACGACCGGGGCGATCACATCTGCTTCCAACTCGAATTCCTCAGTCACCTCTGTCTGCGGGAGGCCCGACTCCGCGAGGCCGGCGACGACCGCGGCGTCCGCGTCGTCGGTGACGCACAGCGGCAGTTTATCGAAGACCACGTCGGCCGCTGGTTCTGGCGCTTTACCGACGAGGTCGGGGTCAGCGGCGAGGGCTTCTACGCCGCACTCGCGGACACGCTGGCGGCGCTGGTCGAATCCGAAATCGAGCGGTTCGATCTCGATCCCGACTGGGTGCCCGACGACCCCGAGGTCGAGGAGTGGAGCGAGGGGATTTTCGGCGAGTCTGGCCGTGGCTGCGGTGGCTGTGGCATGAACCCCGACAACAGCAACGCGCCGTCCGACGAGTACGACCCGACCACGGAACTGGCCGACAGCGAGCGGCCGGACGGGGACGGACCGAACGGCGACGACCCCGGCCGATAGCCCGCATTTCCGTTGCGAGCGGTTTCGTGGCGGGCGCTCCAAGCCTGCGGGAATTGACGCTACTCTTTTTGAGACCCAGCCTCCTTAGTAGGAGCTATGTCAGAAGGGAACCCGACCGTGTCGGATGGGGTCGTCCGGGCGGCGTTGCGGGGGCGGTCGGACGAAGCTGTCATCGGGCTGGCGGCCGACGGGACCGTCAATTCGTGGTCGGCAAGCGCACAGGAACTGACCGGCTACTCCGGAACGGCGGCGATCGGAAAGCCGGTCTCGACGGTACTGCCGGGCCTGTTTCCGGGCGGGACCGAGAGTGACATGATCGTCGAACAGGCAGACGATGACGGAGAGCAGTTCGAGGGCTGGTGTGAGCGAGACTCCGGTGGGAGCTTCTGGGCCGCTGCGGTGATCACGCCAGCGGACGGA
>JBLGCM010000268.1:0-3551 GCA_047617345.1 Natronomonas sp.
TCCTTCCCGGACGTACGCTGGCTCTCCTCCGAATGTACAATAAGCGGCTGGTTACCCATCTGCTGAGACATAATCACTCGATGATTGATTGTGATTCTATATAAATATTTCGGTATACTGAAACAGCTGGCGTTAGAGGACGGTATGACACGGAAAGATGCCGAGATAGTGAAGACGTATTTAAGTGTGGTATCCGGTAACAGCGACACCCCGGAAATCAGCTAATGTTCTCGCCGATCCGCCGGCCGGCAACGGCCATCGCGGCAGCACCGATCGCTGCTATGATCCCGATCGCGATCCCATTTATCACCAGCCCGACGTAGCTCACGTTCAGTGCCTGGATCTCTCGCGGTCCAGTAATCGTCACGTCACTGGTGCTGACGTCTTCGTCGCTCAGTTCTTGTTGGACCCCCTGGAGGTCATCGCCCGGCCACGAACTCGGAGTCGTGCTGTACTGCTCGCGCCAGTCGTCTTCGCTCATCCCGTTGTGCTGAAACGCCGCCACGCCGGAACTCAACAGCACGAACAGCATCACACCGATAACTGCCGCCACGGCAACTCCCGCGGCCACCGTCTTTTCGTCACCGGAAGCGCGGAACCCGATCAACAGACCGACGAGTAGCGCGGCGACGAATCCGAGATACGGCGCAGTGTCGATCACCTCGTACACGATGCCGTTCTGATAACGCATGTTCTGGTAGGCGTCAGCGGCGGTTTCGTTGTTATCCGACAGTTCGTTCCTGACGATCTCGTTTGCCGTCGCCGCGTCCTCTGCCTGCTCGCTCGCTGCCGTGGAGTTCGCATTGACCCGTTCGGTCGTGTCGCCACCGACCGTACCCAGGAGTAAGGGCAACAGACCAAATGCCACTCCGGCAACCGCGAAGGCGACGACTCCCCACATGACGATGGTTTTGACGGCGTTCGTATCGATGCCGCCCGGGCCGCCGCCGCCTCCTCGCTGTGGTGGTCGCCCGCCGCCTTGCGGGGGTTGGCCGCGCTGACCCTGGGGCTGTTGACCGCCCCGCTGTTGACCACCCTGTGGTGGCTGCTGTCCTCTCTGTGGCTGCTGTTCTCCCTGTCGATTGTTTTCTGACATTTCTGGCACCAGTCAGACATCATTTATCATATTAAATAAAACTTATTCTTGATACCTAGCTAGTCAGGGCGCTGGTAACAGCGACTAGATCGGATTAATCGAGTGTTTCTTTGGCGGCCAGTCGCCATTTCCGGTGGTCTCAGCCCGGTCGAGCGTCCGGCAGAGCAACGCGCGGGTCGTTTCGGGTTCGACGACGCCGTCGGCGGGGGCGTCCTCGCGCTCCCAGTTCTGCGTCTCCGGCGTCGTGGGCGCTGGCGCGGCCAGTTGCCCGATTTCGTCGAACGTCTCCCCGTCGTAGAAATAGTCGACGCGCTCGCGCGCCGTGAGTTTGTCGTGGCTGTGCTGGCTCTCGGCGGCCTCGGGGCGGCCCTCGTCTTCGACCGTCTGTTTGGCCTCTCGCACCCGTTCGATCAACACGTCGAGATCGCGGTCCTCGCGGTGTGTCATACCACCGGAAAGCACTGACGGTCCCAAGAAAGTGGGGGGTCCGCTCAGGACGACTCTTTTCCTACACGACGGTTTCGCTGTCGTAGGAACCGAGTCGACGGACCCAGCCGTCCTCTGCGATCTCCTCGATCACGGCGAGGGCATCCTGCGTGCGCTGTTCGTAGAGGCCGGCGGCGATGTCGATGTGGAAGATGTAATCGCCGAGCCGTTCGCCGCTCGGGCGGGATTCGACTCTGGTCAGGTTGATATCGCGGTCGGCGAAGGGTTCGAGCAGTTCGAGCAGCAGACCGGGATAGTCGACGTTGGGGTAGACGATGAAGGAGGTCTTGCTGCCGGCTTCGGTCCGTTCGTCGGCCGGTGCGACGACCAGAAACCGGGTCGCGTTCGAGCTCCGGTCCTGGATGTCCTCGGCGAGGACGAGGAGGGCCTCGCCGTCGTCGGCGTTGGCGGGGTGGCCGATTGCCGCGACAGACGGGTCCTCTCGCGCGCGCTGGACGCCGCGGGCGGTGCTGGCAACGGCCTCCAGTTCGGTCTCGGGGTAGTTCGCCTCCAGATAGGACCGACACTGTGCGAGCGCCTGCGCGTGACTCGCGACTGTGGCGAACTCCTCGCCCTGTGCCAGCAGTGCGTGACGGATCGGCGTGATGACCTCTCGAACGACCGCCACGTCGTGTTCGGCCAGCGCGTCGAGTGACTCGGTCACCGACCCCTCGATGCTGTTCTCGACGGGTACGACACCGCGGCCGTACTCCCCGTCGGCGACCGATTCGATGATCGTCGTCACCGATTCGGTGAACGAAATCTCCTCGTCGTCGGCGACGGCCCGCGCCGCTCGATGGGAGTAGGTGCCGGCCGGCCCAAGCGTGAGCGCCTGCGTACTCATATCCGCCGGTACTCGACTGAGGGGTAAAAACACGGTGATCCCCCGACTGTCCTCGTCTCTCGTGCTGTAACTGACCTCGACCCTATTTATGTCTGCACACCAACAGTCTGTATGAGCCTTCCGCTGCAAACCGGTCCGACACTCCTGATTCTCGCCGGGCTACTGCTCGTTTTCGCGGTCGTTACGGCGTACAAGTCGGTCGTGATCGTCAACGCCTACGAGAAGAAGGCACTCACGGTCTTCGGGAAGTACCGCCGCCTGCTCGAACCGGGGATCAACCTCGTCGTGCCCTTCATCTCCGCGACGTACACCTTCGATATGCGGACGGAGACGATGGACGTGCCCCAGCAGGAAGCGATCACGCGGGATAACTCCCCCGTGACCGCCGACGCCGTCGTCTACATCCGTGTGATGGACGCCGAGAAGGCCTTCCTCGAGGTCGACGATTACCGCCGTGCCGTCTCGAACCTCGCACAGACGACGCTGCGGGCGGTGCTGGGCGACATGGAATTGGACGATACGCTCTCGAAGCGGTCAGAGATCAACGCCAAGATCCGGACGGAACTGGACGAACCGACCGACGAGTGGGGGATCCGCGTCGAGTCTGTCGAGGTCCGCGAGGTCAATCCGAGTCCCGAAGTGCAGAAAGCGATGGAACAACAAACCTCCGCCGAACGTCGCCGCCGCGCGATGATCCTCGAAGCCCAGGGCGAACGCCGTAGTTCTATCGAGGAAGCCCAGGGGGACAAACAGTCGAACGTCATCCGCGCCCAGGGCGAGAAACAGAGCCAGATCCTCGAAGCCCAGGGCGACGCCATCTCGACGGTCCTGCGGGCGAAATCCGCCGAGTCGATGGGCGAGCGGGCGGTCATCGAACGCGGGATGGAGACCTTGGAAGAGATCGGGAAAGGCGACTCGACGAAGTTCGTCCTGCCCCAGGAACTCACCTCGCTGGTGGGGCGGTACGGCAAACACCTCCAGGGAAGCGACACCAGGGAGAACGGCCACGTCCTCGAAGGACTGGAGTTCGACGAGGAGACCCGCGAGATGCTCGGTCTCGACGACATCCAGGAGATCCTCGGCGAGATCGACGAGGAGGCGGACGTCGACCTCGAAGAGATGGAA
>JBLGCM010000269.1:0-3551 GCA_047617345.1 Natronomonas sp.
GCGAGCTAAAGACGGCGTTCGACCCGGACTGGATCCTCAATCCCGGACAGGTCTGTGGCTACGCGCCCGACGAACCGCTGCCAGAGGGGTCACCCGGTCGGGCCGTCGCCGTCTCGATGACGGAGAACCTTCGGTTCTCGCCGGAGTACGACGCCGAAATCGACTTCGAGCCGACGATGAACTGGGACAACGACAACGGGGTGCAGGGAATGATCGAACTCTGTCACGGCTGTGGCGGCTGTCGCGGCCCGCAGGAGACCACCGGCGGCGTGATGTGTCCGACCTATCGCGCAAGCGAGGAAGAGTCGACGAGCACCCGCGGGCGGGCGAACGCGCTCAGACAGGCGATCAGCGGTGACCTCTCCATCGAGGAGGCCGACGAGGAGTTCGTGACCGAGGTGATGGATCTCTGTATCGGCTGTAAGGGCTGTGCGCGGAACTGTCCCAGCGAGGTCGATATGGCCAAGCTCAAAGTCGAACTCCAGCACCAGCGTCACGAGGAGTCCGGCCCGAGTTTCCGCGACCGACTCTTCGCCAACGTCGACCGGATCAACGCTATCGGGAGTACGCTCGCACCGCTGCCCTCGTTGTTACAGCGACTGCCCGGAAGTGGTCTCGTTACCGAGAAGTTGTTCGGTATCGCGCGCGAACGCGAGTTGCCGTCGTTTCGCCGGGAGACGCTGGTCGACTGGGCGGAGGAGCGCGAACCGCGGGTCGAACCCGACGGGGGGACACACAAGGTGTTGCTTTTTCCAGACACCTACACGAACTACAGTGCTCCCGAGGTCGGGAAAGCAGCGGTACAGTTACTTGAGGCGGCTGGCGTCCACGTCCGGGTCGCCGACTCGGTGACCGCCAGTGGACGAGCAGCCCACTCGAAAGGATTTCTCGATACAGCGCGGGAACGGGCCGAAGCCAACGTCGAGACGCTGGCACCGAAAGCTGCGACCGGCTGGGATATCGTCGTTCCAGAGCCATCCGATGCCGTCATGCTCCAGTCTGACTATCTCGATTTGCTGACGGGTGAGGGTGTCGAACGGCTTGCGGCGAACACCTACGGGTTCTGTGAATATCTCGACCGGGTCCGTCTCGACGAGCGCCTTGATTTCGAGGCCGCATCGGGGGGGATCGTCTATCACGGCCACTGCCACCAGAAAGCGAGCGCTCGCGATCACCACGCGGTGAACGTCCTGCAGCGGGCCGGGTACACCGTCGACGCCCTCGATTCGGGCTGCTGTGGAATGGCTGGTAGCTTTGGATACGAAGCCGAACACTACTCGATGAGCCAGTCGATCGCTGATCTCCTCGACGACCAAATCGAACAGAGCCCCGGAGACCTGCTCGTTACGCCGGGTGCGTCCTGCCGGAGCCAACTCGGTGACCGCCGGGCTACAGCGGATCCGTTCGACCGACCGAACGATCTACCACCCCATCCGATCGAGGTTCTCGCCGGGAGTTGTTCTAACCTACGGTGAGAATGGAGACACGACTGTCGTTATCAGGCGCAGTATTTTTACCCTACCTGCTGGTGTTCTAAAGTAGATGGACCGTCGGATACTCGTCGGTATCGCCGTTGCCATCGTGGTGCTGGGAGGGGTGGGTGTTGCGGTGCTCGATACCCCCGCACAGTCGGAGCCAGCGTCCGAGGAGGAACCCGCTCGGGAGCAACTCGAACTAGCACAGATCGAGGAGGCTAACGAGACGCAGTTCCGAATAACTGTCCTTGAGGGCGGCGATGCGCGGTGGACCGTCGAGTATCGCCAGCGGATCACCGACGACGAGGAGGTCGGAGATTTCAGACAGTTCGCCGAGCAGTTCAACACACAGGAAACCGAGACGTTCAGTAACTTCCAACAGCGGGCCGACCGGCTCACGCAGGACGGAACGGAGATCGCCGGTCGGCAGATGAACGCGACCGACTTCCAGCGCGAGGCCCGCTACAGCGAAATTAGCCGCGACGGAATCATCGAGATGTCCTTTCGTTGGGTCGGGTTCGCCGAACAGAACGGCGAACAGGTCATCGTCTCCGACATCTTCGACGGCGGCTTCGTCATTCTGGAAGACCAGCAGTTGCGAATCGAGCGCAGCGAAAACATCTCGTTCGACAGCGTCTCTCCCGACCCGGATCAGGTCGAGACGATCGGCGAGTCTGGCCCCGGTGAGTGGGTCGAATGGCGCGGGTACCGCGAGTTCGAGGGCGGCGAAATCGACGTTCGCCTCTCGCCGCCGGACGTGACGCCCACCGACCCGAACGACGGGGGCCCAGACGATGACACCGGTGACGGCGACGACACGAACACCGAAAGTGACGGATTGGGAACTCTCCCGATTATCCTGGCCCTGCTCGTCTTGCTCGGTGCTGGTGGGATCGTCGTCTGGTACACGGTGTTTCGCTCTGCCGAAGAGAGCATTGCATCGACCGAAACGGACCCGTCGACGGACGCCGAGGGAGCAAAAGCGGCTGGTGATCTCGAAACCAAGGAACTGCTCTCCGACGAGGATCACGTGCTAAAACTGTTAGAGGAAAACGGCGGCCGGATGCGACAGGTGAGCATCGTCGAGGAAACCGAGTGGTCGAAATCGAAGGTAAGTATGCTGCTCTCTGATATGGAAGACGAGGGCGACATCAGCAAACTCAGAGTCGGCCGCGAGAACATTATCAGTCTCGCCGGCGAGGAACCGGAAGCCGCCGGGTCGCCGTTCGAGGACGAAAAAGAGTAGTCAATCCTGGGAGACGAGCACACAATCGGGGCAAAACGCAATGGTTAAACCGATACTCCCAGTACGTGTGAATGCGCTCCGGTGGTGTAGTCCGGCCAATCATATTGCCCTCTCACGGCAATGACCAGGGTTCAAATCCCTGCCGGAGCATCGCAGTGAGCGTCACACTGTGACGCAAACGGAATGTGTACGAATGAAATCTAAGCGATACAGATCAGTGCATAGCGAGTATTTGCCGTTGAGTGTGTTCTTTTGAAAAACCGGCATGAACACTCACCGTCGCTGTCGGTGCTACAAATCGTCCCGAGACCACAGATCGCTTCTGAACAATCACCGGAGATGAGATATACCACGAGACTGGCCGCCGACAAAATATAACAAAAGCCCCTCGTCCAGCGTCGTCACTGGTCGAGGGGCGATGAGGCGGTTCCAGAATGTGGAACCGAGTATGAGTGGAGGCGGCGAACCGAGTTTCCCAGAGACTCTCGTACTCCAGTACTCACCGGAACGCTGGCGGGCTTAACTTCCGTGTTCGGGATGGGTACGGGTGTGAACCCCGCCGCTATGGCCGCCTTAACGCCGACTTGCGGTGTCGAACCGCGTCTTGCCTGTAGTCGGTGTTGGCTGAACGGTTGACAATCCGTGTGTATGTGCAATCCAGTTACCGCCTGGACCCGCTTCATGGGCCCGTGTATCCAGTGTAGTATGAATGGTGGCTTCAACCGATTAGTGCTCGCGGACTGAACGTCTCGTTGCCTCGACGCGTACATCCCGAGTCTATCGATCTCGTCTTGGACGAGTGGTTTCAGCGGTGTCTCTTTTCCAGGTGG
>JBLGCM010000270.1:0-3542 GCA_047617345.1 Natronomonas sp.
ACGTTTTCCTCCTCGTCGAGGTCGAGCGATTGGCCCTCCTCGAAGCGGTCCATGATCACGCGGGCTTTCTCGGCGTCGTCGGCGTCGGCGGCCGATTGCGCGTATCCGAGCGCCTGCTCCTGGTCGAGACGAGCGAACTCCTCGAGCGGGAGCCGTCTGAGCGCGCCCGCGCTGGCGGCTCCGATGTCGACGGTCGCGGGCTCGCCGGGATCGGGTGTCGACTCCGCCGCCTCCGTTTCCGCTTGTTCGTCCTCGCCTGCGAGGACCGCTCGGCGCTCGTCCTCGGTCGTCAGCCGCTCCAGTTCGACGATCCGGTAGTAGAACAGCACGACGAAGGTGACGAGCGAGGCGGAGAGGACCCCGGCGGCGACGGCGGTCGCCAGCGGCGGCCCGCCGAAGACGCCGAGGTCGCCGGCGGTCGGGAACCGGTAGCCGGAGCCGACCGCATCGAGCAGGCTGTTCGTCGCTTCGAGTCCGCCTTCGAGCAGATAGGCGTAGATAGCTGCGGAGACGACCAGAAAGACACTCCCGAGGACGTTCAGGCGGTCGCGGGCGACGGCCCTCGTCGAGACCTGCTCGCCGGCCTGCTTCGAGAGCACCGCGAACTTCGTGATGCCGAGGCTGACGAAATACAGCCCCACCAGCGGCATCCCCCACATGAGCTGTGTGAACGGGTCCGGCGGGGAGAAGACGGCCCCGAAGACGAAGATGGCGACGACTGCGTAGCGCCACCGATCACGGAAGGTCTCGTAGCTGACGACGCCGGTCCGGGCGAGTGAACTCATCACGAGCGGCAACTGTGCGGCGACGCCGAAGGAGATCATCAACAGGAAGGTTAGCTGCGTCCAGTAGGTGATCGACCACGTGGGGGTGAATCCGGACTGGACGGCGTTGGTCGCCAGGAAGTTGAACATCACCGGGAAGAAGACGAAATAGCCGTAACTGATACCGCCGAGAAAGAGCAGGACGATCGCGACGACGAAGGCCCAGATCTTCCAGCGCGGAATCGGCCCGTCGGGCCAGTAGCCCCGTCGTTTCAGCGAATCGCGGCTGTAGTAGAGCAGGACCGGCAGCGTTCCCATAATACCGACGACGACGCCGATTTTGGCCTGCAAGAGAATGACCTCGAACGGCTCAGTGGTGACGACATCGGTCGCCGCCGCCACCTCGTCGTTCATCCGGTTGTAGACGAGATCGGTCCGGAGCCGATCCCAGACGAACAACCGGAGGGCGTAGAACGAACCGAGCCAGAAGACCAGAAAGACCAGAAAGGCGCGCTTGAGATTCGACTGGGCGGCCGACAGCATTGCTCCGACCGTCTGGCGGCCGCTCGCAAGCGTCTGCGCAGTGTCTTCATCAAGCGCGCCAGACATCTATCGGGCACTTACTGACTTGTCGTTATCAATCTATTCCTCTCGGAATGGGAGAGAAGAAAGCTTACAACAACAGCACGACAAAGCGCGATCAATGGCGGAACCAGCCGAAACTGAGAACCCCTCGGCCGGCGACGGCCGACCTATCAGTGACGGCGGTGCCGCTCCCGAATCCGATGCCTTGAGCGGCGCGCCCGACGACGAGGAGATGCCGCTGACCGAGCACATCAGGGAGATGATCTATCGGCTGCTCGTCGTTCTGTTCGTGATGGGCGGGGTGAGCGCGGTCATGTTCATCATCCCCCATCCCTCCCGCCCCTTCGCCGACCAGGCCGTCGAGTTCCTCTGGTACTCCTTTCTCGACGTCGGCGGCAACGATCCCTCGGCCTGTGTGAACTCCCCGGAAGAGGCCGTCGCCTGTCCCCGCGTCTATCACCCGCTGGGGCTGGTGCTCACCCGACTAAAGGTCGCCTCACTCGCCGGGTTCATCGTCGCTCTGCCGGTGTTCGTCTACGAGACGTATCTGTTCATGCGGCCGGGACTGTATCCGAAAGAGCGGCGGTATTACCTCGCCTCGGTCCCGACCAGTCTGGTGCTCGCGCTGATCGGCCTCGCCTTCGCGTACTTCCTCATCCTGCCGGTCGTCTTCTCGTATTTCCTCTATTACTCTCAGGACGTGGCGACGATTGCCTTCGGCCTCCAGGACACGTTCGACATGATCTTGCTGATGATGGGGCTGTTCGCGCTGGTCTTCCAGATCCCTCTGTTCATCATGCTGGCGATCATGATGGGAATCACGACGCGGCATTGGCTCGAACAGCGCCGCCTGATCTTCTGGGCCTCTTTCGCCGGGATCGCCTTCCTCTTTAGCCCCGATCCGACCGGGATGGCCCCGTTCCTCGTCGCGCTGACGATGATCGCGCTGTTCGAGTTGACACTGCTGTTGCTGCGGTGGACCGGGCGCTAGACGGTGAACAGATGGCCTTCTGTCGGTACGTCGAGCAATCCGATCCGTGCACCGCAGTCCAGCCACGCGTGACCGTAGGAAAACGCCGCCAGCGCGTTGACAGCGTCGCCGTTCTCGCGGAAGTGACGGCCGTCTTCGAGATACGAGCGGGCCATCTCCTCGCAGTCGGCGGCCGCTTCGGAAAGCGGCGTCCCCGCCGGGGCCGCGACCTCGGCGGCGTCGAGCGCCTCGGCGAGTAGCTGTTCGTATTTGTCCGTCTTCGCTTCGAGGTCGGTCATACCGGGGGTTCGGGCGGCGGGGAGTTGTGTGTTTCTGGCCGAAGAACGGAATTTGCCCGAGCCGTCACACCGCCGTATCTGAACAAATGGTTCGCCGCCGGTGTGTACGGACCGCCCGGAGCACTGTTCGCCGCGATGCCGCTGTTTCTCGTCGGTGAGTTCGCTCGGCCGTCCGCGGTGATTCTGCTGGCGGGCGGCGGGCTGCTGGCCGCTCTCGCGCTGGCAATCGCCGTCGATCTCGCCTCGCTGACCGACGGAGTACGGGGCCGTCTGCTGGGGACAGTTGCAATCCGCTGTGGGCTCGCTGGAACCGTCGGGCTGTTCGTCCTGTCGTCCGGTTTCGCGTCGGCGGATCACGACAGCGCAACCTACAAACGGCCGGTCGCCGTATTTCTGGGCATGACAACAGAGCCAGTCGAACACCGGCGATTGATCATCGCCGGGACGGGAATCGCGGGCCTATCGGCCGCGATCTACGCCGGTCGGGCCAACAACGATCCGCTCGTCTTCGAGGGCGACGAACCCGGCGGCCAACTCACACTGACGACCGATGTTGCGAACTACCCGGGCTTTCCGGACGGCATCGACGGCACCGAACTCGTCCAGCGGATGAAAGACCAGGCCAGCAAGTTCGGCGCGGACCTCGCCCACGGCATCGTCGAAGACGTGACGCGTCAGGGCAACGGCCGGATCCGCGTCGAACTGACCAACGGCGACGTGTACACCGCCGATGCCTTCCTCGCCGCCTCGGGTGCGAGCGCACGCACGCTGGACGTGCCCGGCGAAGACGAACTGATGGGCTACGGCGTCTCGACGTGTGCCACCTGCGACGGGGCCTTTTTCCGCGGCGAGGACATGCTCGTCGTCGGCGGCGGCGACGCCGCGATGGAGGAGGCGAGTTTCCTGACGAAGTTCGTCGACACC
>JBLGCM010000271.1:0-3538 GCA_047617345.1 Natronomonas sp.
CCGCGAGCGCCGCGCCGCAGGTCGGACAGCCGATCTCGTACTCCTCGAACAGCTCTTCGACCTCGGGGATGGGGAGGGCTTCGGCGTCTTCGACCGCCGAGTCGGGGGCGTCCTCGACGAGGTGGTCCGCGCGGTGGCTCTCCCCGCAGTCGGGACACTCGATGATCATGTCGTCGAAGCCGTCGAGGTGGCCGGAGGCCTCGAAGACGGCCTCGGGCATCACGGTCGGGCCGTCGATCTCCATGTGTCCCTCCCGAGTGACGTAGCGGTCCCGCCAGGCCGACTCGATGTTCTCTTTCAGCGTCGCGCCCCGCGGGCCGTAGGTGTAAAAGCCGGCGACACCGCCGTAGGAACCCGACGCCTGCAGAAAGAACCCCCGGCGTTTCGCCAGTTCTGTCAGGCGGTCGCCCTCGCTCATCGCACAGCCTCCAGCAGATCCATGTCCTGGACGACACCGGCCAGTCGGCCGCCGCTGACCAGCGGGATCTGCTCGATATCGTGTTCGATCATCAACTGTGCGACCTCCTCGACGGGTCGCTTGCGGCTGACGGTCACCACGTCGGCGGTCATGAACTCCGAAACGGCCTCGGCCGGAATCTCGACGTTTCTGGTCGGCATGTACCGATTTCCGACCGCCTTGATCCCCTCCCAGGCCCACTCGTCGTCCTGATTCGCGATGGACTCGCCTGTGTCCTCCTCTCCCTCTACCACGCGCGCGACATCGATAATATCGACCTCGGTGATGATCCCCGCCATCTTGCCGTCCTCGCCGAGCACGACCGCGTAGGGAACGCCGGCGAAAGAGAGCTCTCGCTCGGTGACCGGCAACGGCGCGCCGCTGTAGACGCAGTTGACCTCCTCCCCGGCGATATCTCCGGCCGTGGCGCCTTCGCCCGCCTTGCCGCGAGCGATTGCCCGGACAATATCGGTCACCGTTACGATACCTTCGAGGGTATCTCCGTCGACGACGGGAGTGCGGCGCTCACCGCTGTCGGCCATCTGTCTGGCCACATCGACGAGACTCGCATCGAGGGTCGTCGTCGGGACTTCTTCGGCGAGGATCGCGAGTTGATCCTCGTCGGGCCGCTCGATCAGTGCCTTCCGCGAGATGATCCCCCGGTAGATCTCCCGACCGTCTTCGATCTTGACCGCCGGAACGGAGGAAAACTGGCGATCCTGGAGATATTCGAGGACGTCGTCCCGGGTGCCCGGAATCTCGACCGTCACGACATCCTCGGCTGGCGTCATGATATCTTCGACGTTCATACTTGCTTCTATTCCTCACCGCACCCACTAAGTCCTTACACTTCTTCGCTGCGTCTGACTGTCTTGCTCCCGCGACGCCTCGAACCGGTGCGCTGTGGCCCGTTCGTTTCATTCTTCTCACGTGATCTGTTTCGCAAATGTGATGTTTACCCAACTTTTATCTGACGAACGTCATGCGTTCGGGGAATTTCCGGACCTGATTATCACTATTGATTCCGGTACGTTTATGGTTGGTTGTTACATACTCTCATACATGGAGTCGGATACTGTCGTCCAGACGGAGGGAGGAAGCTCGGAAGTGATGGCCGCAGTCGAGGATGGGCCACGGGAGGAGTTCATCCTTGCTGATATCAACACAGACGAGGCCTACGTGTCGATGCCGCTCGACGACGCAGCATCACTCCCGGCCTGGCGGTAGGGGGAAACGTTCGGACGGTCTTTTTTGTGCTGTGCGTTGCCGAACACCACGGGTAGAGCCCGCTCTTCGCTCGAGAAAACAAAGGTTATCTCCCCGCCACGGTTTGTGACGCGCATGAAGGTTCTTGTCACCGACCCGATTGCGGAGGCTGGCATCGAACGGTTGCGCGAACAGGGCCACGACATCGAGAAGGCCTACAACCTCTCACAGGAGGAACTGCTGGATGCCGTCGTCGACGCCAACGCATTGATCGTCCGATCGGGGACGGAAGTCACCCGCGAGGTGCTCGAAGCCGCCGAGGAACTGATCATCGTCGGTCGCGCCGGGATCGGTGTCGACAACATCGATATCGAGGCGGCGACTGACAACGGGGTCATCGTCGCCAACGCACCGGAGGGCAACGTCCGGGCGGCCGCCGAGCACACCGTCGCGATGACTTTCGCGACGGCCCGGTCGATTCCGCAGGCTCACGAACGCCTCTCGGAGGGTGAGTGGGCGAAAGGCGACTTCCTCGGGACCGAGATCAACGACAAGACGCTGGGCATCGTCGGCTTCGGCCGCGTCGGCCAGGAGGTCGCGAAACGGCTGAACAACCTCGGGATGGAGCTGATCGTCTACGATCCGTACATCAGCGAGGAACGCACTGAACAGCTCGGCGCTGAACTCGTCAACGACCTCAACGAGTGTCTCCGGGCGGCCGATTTCGTGACGGTCCACACGCCGCTGACCGACGAGACCGAGAACATGATCGGCGCGGAGGAACTCGCCCAACTGGAGGGCGGCTACCTCATCAACTGCGCCCGCGGCGGCATCGTCGACGAGGCGGCGCTGGCCGAGGCTGTCGACGACGGCATCCTCAGCGGGGCCGCGGTCGACGTCTTCGCAAGCGAGCCCGTCGAACGGGACAATCCGCTCCTGTGGGTCGAAGACATCATCGTCACGCCACACCTCGGCGCGTCGACCGAGGCGGCACAGGAAAACGTCGCCACCGAGACCGCCGAGCAGATCCTCGCCGCTTTCGAGGAAGAGCCGGTGATGAACGCACTCAACGCACCCTCGGTCGACGAGAGCTCCTTTCCGAAAATCGAGCCGTACCTCGATCTCGCCGACACCGCCGGCAAAATCGCCGTCCAACTGTTCGACCAGCGCGTCGAGTCCGTCGACGTGGAGTACTTCGGCGACATCGCCGACGAGGACGTTGACCTCGTCACCGCGAGCGCGCTCAAGGGCGTCTTCGAGCCGCTTGAGTGGCAGGTCAACGCCGTCAACGCGCCCCGAGTCGCCGAGCGCCGCGGCATCGACGTGACCGAATCCAAGTCCCGCCAGAGCGAGGACTTCCAGTCCCGCGTGACGGTCACGGTCAGCAACGAGGACGAAAGCGTCAGCGTCTGCGGCACGCAGTTCGCGGGCGACGACCCGCGAATCATCCGCATTGACGGCTACCGCGTCGACGCCATCCCGCACGGCCACATGCTCGTCGCGCGCAACGAGGACGCGCCCGGCGTGATCGGCTTCATCGGCAGCGTCCTCGGCGACGCCGACATCAACATCGCGGGGATGTTCAACGGCCGCGAGACAATCGGCGGCGAGGCGCTGTCGGTCTACAACCTCGACGATCCGGTTTCGGAGGCGGTGCTCGACGACCTCAACGCTGACGAGCGCATTATCGACACGAAGTACATCTCGCTGAACGGCCGATAAGCCGCGCTATCCGCTCTCGGCTTCGCTCTCTCCGTCCGAGACGGCAGTCGTCTCGCTGTCTCCCGTGATCTGGATGGTCACGTCCGGGCGGCCGAGCAGTCCCTCCAGTCCGTCCGCGGGCGTATCGGGCCGGCCGATCATCGTCCTGATCGT
>JBLGCM010000272.1:0-3537 GCA_047617345.1 Natronomonas sp.
GGATCGGCCGCGCGTTTCGGATGTAGTTCGTGCTCGGTCTGGAGCCGACGGCTCGCAGATCGGTCTGCGGTCTCTCCCGCGGGAAGCGTGACTGGTTCGTCAGCCGCTCCGAGCAGGTCAGCAGATTGTCGTGCAACGGCGAGTAACCCGAGCGTCAACAGCGCCGCGATGACGGAAAAAGCGACCGGCTGGGACACGTTACTGCGGGCTGGGACTGCCGCCCGGCCCGACCTCGCGGTCGAGTGCGCGGCCGGTGATCGACTTGAGGCGGTCGACCAGCGAGTCCTTCTCTGGTTCGCCGGCCAGCGCGACTTCGAGCACCTCGGAGATGTGCGAGACCGGGATGATCTCGACTTGGTCTTTATACTCGGGTTCGATCATCACGTCCTGTTCGTTCGCTTTCGGGATGATGATCTTGTCGATTCCCGACTTCGCGGCGGCCTCGATCTTGTGCGTGACGCCACCGACCGGCAACACGTCACCGCGAACCGACAGCGAGCCAGTCATGGCGACGTTTTGCTCGACGGGGATATCTTCGAGCGCGCTGATCACCGCCGTCGCGACGGTGATCGAAGCGGAGTCGCCGTCGACGCCGCCCTCACCGACCTGGACGAACTGGATGTGGATGTCTTTCTCCGAGATGTCCTGATCGGAGAACTTCTTGATGATCGCGCTGACGTTCTCGACGGCCTCCTCGGCCATCTCCTTGAGTTGGCCGGTGGCGATCACCCGACCAGGACCCTGCGAGGGGGCAATCTCGGCCATCACTGGCAGGACGATTCCGGAGTCTTGGCCCATCACTGCCAGCCCGTTGACCCGGCCGACTGCGCCGCCCTCGTTGACCGTGAGTTCGTAATCTTTCCGGCGTTTGATGAACTCGTCGGCCAGCTGTTGCTCGATAGAGCGCGAGCGGCCCTTCGCTTCGAGCACGTCTTGGCGTTCGGTGTATTCCTTGCCCTCTGCGCGGGCGATGTCGCCCGCAACGCGGACGAGACCACCGAGGTTCCGGAGTTCGAGCGTGAGGTGATCCTTCCGGCCGGCGCGGCGCTGGGCCTCGAGGATTACCTCTTCCATCGCATCCCGCGTGAAATGCGGCAGGCGACCGTCTTTCTCGACCTCCTGGGCGACGAAGCGGGCGTATTTGCGGCGCATCTCCGGCGTGTCGTCGATGGTGTCGTCCATGTACACCTCGTAGCCGTACCCCTTGATACGGGAGCGCAGCGCCGGGTGCATGTTCTCCATCGCGTCCATGTTCCCCGAAGCCACCATGATGAAATCACAGGGCACGGGCTCGGTCTGAACCATCGCGCCGGAGGAGCGCTCGGACTGGCCGGTGATCGAGAACTCGCCCTCCTGAATCGCGGTCATCAGTTTCTGCTGAGAGCGGATGTCGAGGGTGTTGATCTCGTCGATGTAGAGCACGCCCTTGTTGGCCTTGTGGATCGCACCTGGCTCGACGCGGTCGTGGGAGGGCGTCTCCATGCCGCCGGACTGGAACGGGTCGTGTCGAACGTCGCCCAGCAGCGCGCCGGCGTGGGCACCCGTCGCGTCCTCGAACGGCGCGGTCTGCTGGTCCGCGGTGTTGACCAGCAGGTTCGGCACCATCGCGTCGTTGCCCCGGGAGATGTACCGGAAGGCGAGATAGATGATCCCCGCCGCGAGGATGCCGAGCAGGATCTGCCCGACGATGATCAGGGCGTAGCCCAGGATGAGCGCGATGATGATCCACATGATCACCGTCCGCATCTGGTTGCGCTTGCGGGCCTCTTCCTTGTGGGCCTCGACGATCTGTTCGCCCTTGCCCGCCGGCACAGTCCGGACTTTCGGCTCGTTGCCGTCGTCGGGATTGTGATAGACGAGCACGTCCTGTAGCTCCTCTTTCGGGAGGAGTTGGCTCATCGCCTTGGCCAGCATCGACTTTCCCGTCCCGGGCGAGCCGATCATCATGACGTGGCGGCGCTGTTTGGCCGCCTTCAGCACGATATCGCGGGCGTGGTCCTGTCCGATCACCTGATCGACGAGGCGGTCGGGGACGCTGATTTCCTTCGAGCTGTCGATTTTGAGGCCGCCGAGCAGATCCTCGTCTTCGATCTCCTCGTCGATCTCCATGTCCTCGTCGACATCGTGGCCAAGTGCCTCGTCGAGGGGGTTATCTTCCTGTTCGGTCGCATCTCTGCCAGCGTCGTCGGGACCTTGTCGGTCGATCTCCGAGGCTGGTCCGTCCTCGCCTGGGACGCGAACCCGTCGGTCGTCGTCCGAGTCGTCGCTCTCGACAGGGGTCTCGTCGCTGGCTGGCTGATCGGTCTCCGCCTCGCCTGCGGCGTCCGACCCGTCGCCGGCCGAACCGGCAGTGTCGGGCGCCGGCCTGGTGGACTCATCGGAGTCCGACTCAGCCGCCTCGTCGGCGTCCATTTCCCGGTCGGTATCCGGGACATCTGATTCCTTGCTCATACAAACGTTGCTATGTCTTCTGAAAGGGGCTGTCGACTGATATACTTTCTCCCCGCTATCGCTCCCGTAAACGCTAAAACTGGCCGTAGCGCCGTTCTATTTCGTGATTCTGAGTTGACTGCGAACACCGACAATTCTTATAATCAGCGGCCAAACGGCATGCAAATGGCTCCCTACCGAGGCTGTCTGATCGGCCGGTTCCAGCCGTTTCACAGCGGCCATCTCAGACTCATCGAACACATCTCCGAGGATGTCGACGAACTGGTGATCGGTATCGGCAGCGCAGACGCATCGCACACCCGGCGAAACCCGTTCACAGCGGGTGAACGCATCATGATGGTTCGCAAGAGCTTAGAATCGTACGACATCACCGATTACGTCGTCCCGATCGAGGACCTCGACCGAAACTCCGTCTGGGTCAGCCACGTCGAGAGCATGGCTCCGAAGTTCGACGTTGCCTACTCGAATAATCCGCTCGTCGTCCGGCTGTTCTCCGAGGCAGGAATCGAGGTCAGGCAGACCGAGATGTTCGACCGCGAAGATCTCAAAGGCAGCGAGATCCGCCAGCAGATAGTCGAGGACGGCGACTGGCGGAAGTACGTCCCCGAGCCCGTCCAAGATGTGATCGAGGAAGTCGACGGCGTCGGTCGACTCAGAGAAATCGAGTAACGCGATCTCCGCTCCCGTCGGTCGGTCCCGCCACTTATATGCCTGTACCGCTCCTAGAGGCGGGTATCACAACCGTGTGACCGATCGTCCGACGAGGGACATTGCGTATGCCACACTCAGCAAAGTACATCATTCACGCGGATATTCGCACCAGTGGGATCGTCGAACGCAGCGACGTCGTCGGCGCGGTTTTCGGGCAGACCGAAGGCCTGCTCGGCGAGAATATGGATTTGCGGGATCTACAGGACGCCTCGAAGGTCGGTCGGATCGACGTTGATATCGAGTCTGAGGGCGGCCGTTCGTTCGGCACCATCCAGATCACCAGCGGGATGGACCGCGCGGAGACGGCGGTCCTCGCCGCGGCACTGGAGACTATCGGACGAGTCGGCCCCTGTCGCGCGAACTGCTCGATCATCA
>JBLGCM010000273.1:0-3534 GCA_047617345.1 Natronomonas sp.
TGTCGACGATTGCCGGCTCGGGGGTGTCGAGGATATACGGCGAGTTCACCTGCCTCATTCCGAACATTTCGGTGTCGACGTAGTGGGTACCGGGATGGCCGGCGACCGGACTGAGCGACATACCCTTTTTTTCCGAGGGGCGAACTTGAGTCTGCTGGGCTGAAGCGGACGGCGCGGTCGCTCGCCGGGAAAATAAAACCGAGAATATAGGACGTCAGTAAGTGAGCTTACAGACGGGTCAGATTCGTCGCCCGCGGCCCTTTCGGTGCGTCCTCAATTTCGAACTCTACATCCTGTCCTTCTTCGAGATCAGGGCCGCCGACGTCTTCCATGTGGAAGAACACGTCTTCGTCCGCATCCTCAGTCTCGATGAAACCGTAACCGCCTGTGTCGTTGAAGAAATCAACCGTTCCTTCTGCCATTGCGTCTGAACAGTGTGTGGGCCCACATATAACGGTTGCGAACCGACCATCAGCGGGCCGGCGAGACGACCATCCGTGTCTCTTCGTCGTGCTCGAAACTCACTCCTGATTCAGCCATACCCGCTTCATGCAACCAGAGAGTGTTAACTCTGCCCACAGATCACGTCGGTCCGAATGTTCTTACCGGTCCTCACGGGATATATACACATGACCAAAACATTCGACGCCGGCGACGTGATCCTCGAACGGGTTCGAGACAACGTCTGGGAGATTCCCCGAGAGGGCGACATGCGCGTCCCCGCTCGCGTCCTCGCGAGCGAGACCCTCCTCGAAGAGATCGAACAGGACAAGACGCTCCAGCAACTCACAAATACGACCCACCTCCCCGGAATCCAGAAGTACGCCATCTGCATGCCCGACGGTCATCAGGGCTACGGCTTTCCGGTCGGCGGGGTGGCAGCCATCGACGCCGAAAACGGCTGCATTAGCCCCGGAGCGGTCGGATACGATATAAATTGTGGGGTGAGAATGTTAAAAACAAATTTGAAATATAGAGATATTAAAGGCCGAGAACAGCAGCTGGTCGATGCGCTGTTCGAGGCGGTGCCGAGCGGGCTCGGCGGTGGCGGCGTCGTCGAGAACGCGCCTATCGAGGAGGTTCTGGACCGCGGCGCCGAGTGGGCCGTCGAGCGGGGCTACGGGATCGAATCCGACCTCGCACACTGTGAAGACGAGGGTCGACGGCCGGACGCCGATCCGTCCGCAGTCTCGCAGAAGGCCAAAGACCGCGGGCGGAATCAGGTCGGCAGTCTCGGCAGCGGTAACCACTTCCTCGAAGTCCAGCGGGTCACCGACATCTTCCGGGAAGACGTCGCCGCGGAGTTCGGTCTCGAACGCGATCAGATTGTCGTGTTGATCCACTGTGGCTCGCGGGGGCTGGGCCATCAAGTCTGTACGGACTTTCTGCGCGAGATCGAACAGACCCACCAGGGCCTGCTCGATCAGCTGCCCGACAAGGAGTTAGCCGCCGCTCCTGCGGGATCGCAGTTGGCCGAGCAGTACTACGGGGCGATGTGCGCGGCGATCAACTTCGCGTGGGTGAACCGCCAGCTGATCGCCCACCAGACGCGGGCGGTTTTCGCCGACGTGTTCGACCGGGAGTGGCAGGCGTTGGGAATGGAACTGCTCTACGACGTGGCCCACAACATCGCAAAGCGAGAGACGCACGATATCGACGGCGAGGAGCGGGAGGTGTTCGTCCACCGGAAGGGGGCAACGCGGGCCTTTCCCGCCGGCCGGCCGGAACTCCCCGACGCCTACAGCGACGTCGGCCAGCCAATCCTGATTCCGGGGAGTATGGGCGCCGGCAGTTACGTCCTCCGGGGTGGAGAGAACTCGCTGTCGGAGACGTTCGGCTCGACCGCTCACGGCGCGGGGCGACTGATGTCGCGCACGCAGGCGAAAAACGAGTTCTGGGGCGAAGACGTACAGGACGATCTGCGCGAACAAGAGCACATCTACGTCAAGGCCCAAAGCGGCGCGACGGTCGCCGAGGAAGCGCCGGGTGTCTACAAGGATGTCGACGAGGTCGTCGACGTCTCCGATGCGCTGGGGATCGGCGACAAGGTCGCGCGCACGTATCCCGTCTGCAATATCAAAGGCTGATGATTCTCCGGGAGCAGAATACACGTGGCTCGACTCCGAAGCAAGGACTGCTGATAGCACGTGAGTAACGCCGGCTTTTTGCTCCCGGCCGGCGAAGTAGGTCGCCATGGAGCCGTTGCACGCCCGGTACCCCTTCCTCAAATCATCCCGAGAAGCCGTCGAGGCCGCGGATATCGACCTCGTTCGCGTCGTCAGCCGTGACGAGGAGGTCCGGACCCGTGCCCTGGACCGCATCGAGACCGCGCTCGACTCCGGCGAGATCGGCCCGCCCCACCGCCGCGACCGGGTCGAACTCCTCTCGTATCCGGTGGCCCGCGTTCTCGTCTCACTGATCGACGAGCACGTTCTTACGCGGAAATACGCCCGCGCCGAGGCCGCCACCGCATACGAGCGGTTGCAAGCGGAGTTCACCGAGACGACCGAACTGAAAAGTCGAGACCGAGAGACCCTCTCGATCCGGGCCGTCCTCGCCGAGTTCGACATGACCGATGCTGTCCGTGAGACCCCAGACGGGTACGCCGTCGGCGTCGGAACCTATCTCGAATACGCGACAGAGGAGCGCGGCGACGAGTGGCGGTTAGTCAACCGACCGCTCGCCGACGGCGAGGTGCCCCTCTCAGAAGCGGAGTTGCTCGTCCTCGTCCGGCAAGCGATCAGCCAGCGGGTGACCGACGGCCTGCCGCTTGCGGTCCCTGAGGCTATCGCCGACCACCTCGACGACGAGTGTGAGCGGATCAGGGAGCGACTCGCCGATCTCGAACTCACTCGCGATATCGATACCGTCGTCCCGGACCTGTTCCCGCCCTGCATGACCTACCTGCTCGATCAGGTCCAGAAGGGCGAACACCTCGAACACCACTCCCGGTTCGCCATCGCGACCTTTCTGACGACTATCGGGCTGACGACCGACGAAATCGTCGAACTGTTCCAGGTCAATCCCGGGTTCGGCGAGGAGGCGACTCGCTATCAGGTGGATCACATCCGCGGCAAGACCAGTCCGACAGAGTACTCGCCGCCGGCCTGTTCGACGATGCAGTCCTACGGCGACTGTGTCAACATGGACGACCTCTGTGAGGAGATCTCTCATCCGCTGGCGTACTACGAGGCGAAACTCGACGACGCCGACGAAGAGGAACTGATCGACTGGCGCGAACAGGGCGCTGCTTCGGAATCGTAGTTACTCCGAGTCGAGATCGGCCCGCTCGACGAGATAGCCGAACACCGGCATCGCGACGATGAACAGGGCGATAAAGGCAACGAGGACGAGGCCACCGGTCGGGGACATCTCGATAGCGCCGTCGGCTTTGGTCCCGTACTGGGCGCTGAGGACGACCAACCCGGCGATAAACAGTCCGATAGCCGCGATAGAGACGACAATCTGCGCGCTCGTCTTCTTGTCGACTTCCATGCGAGCGGATTCCACAGGGACGGCTAAAAGGCCTTCGAA
>JBLGCM010000274.1:0-3514 GCA_047617345.1 Natronomonas sp.
CTCGACGGTCACCGTCTGTTCCTCGTCGACCGGAACCGGCTCTCCCCGGCGGAGTCGGTTCGAGATGCGTCGCAGGAACGACGAGATACCGCGGCGGCTTCGCTTCTCTTCGGCCTCGTGGAGAGTTTCCTCTGTCATATCGTCTATAAATGGGCGCCTGCCTTATAATGATACTCCCGCGCCGTGAGTGAACAAACAGCAATCGATCAGCGGACAAATTGATACGCGATCAGCCACTACGAGGAGACGTGACAAACGCAGACGAGGAGTTCACAATCCCGGTGTTCGACGGGAAAGCGGCCGTCGAAGCCGGCTACGCGCAGGCCCAACAGGAGGGCGTTCCGTTTTTCGGCGTCGAGGAGTACGAGGAGGGCTACGCGGTCACCTACGATCTGTTGCCCGCCGAGGGGGAACTCGCTCCGACCGCCCGCAAAGAGATCCAGACGCGGCTGACCGCCGAGATCGAGGCCATCGTCGGCGACGAGGACCTAGCGACAGTGGAGGTGAGCAAGTCGGTCAACGACTCGCTGGGCAACGTCTCCATGCTCGAAACGGAAGCCAGCGCCCGGCGAGTCGCCCGAGCTATCGCGCCAATCGTCCTCGATACCGCCAACTGGGCGGAGAACTAAGAGACGACGCTCGAATGCGTCGACCAAACAAATATACCACCCACACGTCACGTTCGGGTATGAGCCGTCTTTCACGCCGGCGGGCGCTCGCTGCCGCATCGACAGTTCTGGCGGCTGGTTGTCTCAGACTCGATGACTCCGACGACAGTGGGTCCCAGACCAGCAGCGAGGCGCCCGCTGCCTGGAACTGGCTGCCGCGACCGGACGAGGTGACGGGCGACAGCATCCTCCCGTTTCACGCGATCCAGCCGGGCAGTGAGCCAACGGTCTCAGAGACCTACCGAGAGCCAATCCGGGCGTTTCCGCGAGCACTCCTTCCGGGCGGCGAAGAGCTATCAATCGAACTCGAAGACGTCGAGACCGGTGTTGCAGCAGCACGGCTCCGCGTCGCGACGGGCGCCTTCGACACCGACGTGCTGGCCGGCGAGCTCAGCGACGCAGGACTGACCGAAAACCGCGATATCGAGGGCCATACCGTATACGCCACAGATCGGACGGCAGTCGCGCTCAGCGGAGACAGCATCGCCGTCGGCAGACATACCCCACAGCGCGAGCCGACGGTAATCGTCGAGTCGGCACTACAGGCCGCCCACGGGAGCGGTGATCGGTACGTCGACGCTGATCCCGCTGCGGGCGTCTTTCTCGACGTTGTTGGGGACGCTGATTTTGCGTTCTGGCGGCCGGTCGATTCGGTCAACGCTGTCGACCCGTCGGCAGGACGATTCGCGAACGAACTCGGGTACGGCACCGTTGCAACGTTCGGTGAGACGAGCGCGAGCGTCGAGTACCGACGGGCCTTCTCGACTGCCCCGGCGACCGAATCAATCCAGAGCTGGGCGACAGACTGGGAGTCGCTTCCTGACGCGGCCGTCCCGGACGTCGAGGGTGATTCCGTCTCGATTCCCTTCGAGGTGTCGGCGTCGGATCTCACCGTTCTCGACCTGGCACCCAGACTCCGCTCGCAGGACGGGATCGAACGGGCGGTCGACGTGGAGTTGGGCGAGCGTGTCGGCGATCCGGTCGCCGACGATGTCGATGTCACTATCTACGCCCTCCAGTTCCTGTTCCGATTCGGCACCGACGACGGCCGCGTACAGGAACTGGGTCCGCTGAGACCGAACACGACACTGACCGTCTCGTTACGGTCGCTCGATACCGTCCACGGCTGCTGGCTGCAGCCCGTTGGCGTCGAGCGCCTCATCACGCCCGGCGAGCGCCGCACGTTCGAGGTGCCCGTCGGCGACACCCCGCTGACGATTCGCGGCTCACGATACAGCGGTGCGGGCCATCACGCGATGAATCAGCCACTCCCGGTCGACGAGTGAGCCGTACTGTTTTTGATCGCGAGGCGCGAACGCCGACTGTGTTGCGGAAAGACCTGCTGCGCGTCTCGCGTCGCGGCGGCGGTTATCAGCCCGAGTTCGTCGGCGAGGACCGCGAGTCGCTGGCTGCGCGGGTGATCGGCTGTTATCAGGGCCACGTCGGCGAGCAACGGCAAGCCCTCGACGCGGCGCTGTCGGAGCTCGAACGCGAGAGCGACGATTTCAAACTCGTTCGCGGGTTCGCAAAACTGATCGACGACGACGCCACTTGGAGAGTCCAGTCGCCGCTGGTCCCCCGAAAGACCCGCGGCGTCGTCTTCGCCGAGAGTGAGGCCGTCGATG
Organism: Natronomonas sp.; assembly: GCA_047617345.1. Classification (GTDB taxonomy): domain Archaea; phylum Halobacteriota; class Halobacteria; order Halobacteriales; family Haloarculaceae; genus Halovenus. The sequence continues at coordinate 2,294 of JBLGCM010000274.1, forward strand.
TCGTGACCGGCGAGGAGCGCGAGCGAGCGCTCACTCGGGCGGCCGAGCGACTCGGCGCAACGCCAGGCGCGGTCGAACAGTCGCTGTACGCCGACCGCGAGCAGCGGGAAGTCCTCACGGAACTCGACCGGCAGTGGACGCCCACAGCGTTGATCGAGCAGTACAACCTCTCCCTCGCACAGACTGCGCTGTTCGACGCCCGCGAGGTCAGGATCCGCAGCGACGACCCAAAGCGAATCATCTCCGCGATCAAACGGCTCCGGCTGGTCTACGAGATCCGACGCCGTCCCGACGACCAGCGCCGAACAGTCGCGGACACCGATCGGGAGATCGTCGTCACCGGTCCCGACGCGCTGTTCGGGCGAACCCGGCGGTACGGTACGCGGTTTGCTCGCCTCCTGCGGACGGTCGCGGGGACGGCACGCTGGCACCTCTCGGCGACCATCGACGACCGCGGGACGGATCGAGACCTCGAACTGAGCCACGGAGATCTGACCGTCCCGGACGTCGAGCCAGTCACCGAGGTGACCTACGACAGCGATGTCGAACGAGAGTTTGCGACCCGGTTTTCGTCGCTCGATTTTGACTGGGAACTCGTCCGGGAACCGGACGCTATCGAGGCGGGCGAACACGTCGTTATCCCCGATTTCGCCTTCGACTGGAGACACAGCGACTTCCGGGTGTACTTCGAGATCATGGGCTTTTGGACACCCGAGTACGTCGAGACGAAACTCGACCGACTCGATGCCGTCGATATCGAGATGCTCGTCGCCGTCGACGAGAGTCTCGGGCTCGCCGAGCAGAGCTCGGCCACAAACCGGACAGAGTCCGGTGACGTCGGCGAGGAGATCGAACTCCGGAACCACCGCGCGATTCCCTACTCGGGACGGGTCAGCGTCAAGGACGTACGCAACGCGCTCCGGCGGTACGAGGACGAACTTGTGGCGACCGCCGCCGAAGCCCTCCCCGAGGAAATCCGTCCGGACCAGCGAGTGACGACGATCAGCGAACTGGCGGCGGAATTCGGCGTCAGCGAGGCGGTCATCGAGGACAAGGAGTTCCCCGAGCACGACCGGATCGGCCGGACGCTCGTCGAACCGGCAGCGCTCGACGACCTCGCCGAGCAAATCGACGAGGGGATGTCCTTCGAGGAAGTCGAGGGGGTCCTCGCCGAGGCGGGCATCGAGGATGCGAGCTCGGCGCTCGGGGCGCTCGGCTATC
>JBLGCM010000275.1:0-3506 GCA_047617345.1 Natronomonas sp.
GGACGGGGAAGTTCAGGCCCACCCAGACCTTATAAATCAGTTGGTATATAGGAGCAAGGCATATACGTAGTCGGCGAATTACTCCCTCCTAATTCGTTGTATGTCGAAGCAACTGGGCCGATCTGCGAACTCTCCTGACTCGATTGACGGGTTAGCCGAAACGATGGCGGAAGCGCTCTGCCGCGGGTTTCGAGCACACGACGACGGCCGTCGCGAGGACGCGGTCGAAGCGTTCGCGGTCGTCGACCGGCACCAGTTCGACCACCTCTCACCGGCGAAGAGCCGCGAGGCTGCCCGAGCGTACACGGACGCGCTGTTTCGAAAGAACCAGGTCGAGTTCGAGCAGCTGTCGCCCGAGGGACTGGATCCGGACAAGATCAACACCACGGACTGGGCTCCCGTCGCAGCCAAATTCCGCGAGCGCGCGGCGATCGTCGGCATGGATCCGGAGTACGCCCGACAGAGCACCCTCGCGTGGAAACGCCACAAAGGGGGCGGTGACTACTGGACGCCAATCCAACGCGCCCAGCTGTACGAGCTACGCGCCGCCATCGACGACCCGGCCTACCCCCGCAAACCGAAACACGGACAGTCGGGATTCGGCCCCGAGCCTGCCCGCTACGCGCTTGGGATCGAACTCCACGATATGCACACGGACCACCACTGGGAACAGGCCATGGCAGTTATGACGCCGTACTTCAAACGAATACTCAACGAACAGGAACGGGCAGGCTAAGATGATGTCAAATTCAAAACACCAGGAACACAACCCCGCGGCCGGGCCACCGGAAGTGGATTCGCACACGGAACCCAGCGGGAACGGCCAAACAGCGGGACAGCGATTGGATCTATTCGACAGTGAGACGACCCGTGATAACATTTCGATCATGACGGTCGATGACGATCGGGATCTGGCAGAGCTGACGAAGTCATATCTGGAATCGGAACAGCGCGACTTCGAGGTGGAGATCGAAACCTCACCGTCCGACGCGCTCGAGCGTCTGGACGACGGCGTTGACGATCTGGAGGCGATCGTCTCGGATTACGACATGCCACGGATGGACGGCGTCGAATTTCTACAGGCCGTCCGAGAGGACTACCCCGACCTGCCGTTCATTCTCTTCACCGGCAAAGGGAGCGAGGAGGTGGCGAGCGAAGCGATTTCCAACGGCGTCACCGATTACCTGCAGAAAGGAAGCGACTCCAGCCAGTACTCCGTCCTCGCGAACCGACTCCGGAATTCCGTCGAGCAGTTCCGGGCGAAGCGCGCCCTCGAACGCTCCGAGGAAAAGTTCAGCAAGCTCATCGAGAACTCCACAGATGTCGTTTCCATCATCAGCGAGAACGCCCGATTCGAGTACCTCTCACCGTCGGCCGAGTCGGTTCTGGGGTACGAGCCGGCGGAGCTGGTCGGCGAATGTGTCTTCGATTACGCCCATCCGAACGACCGGCAGAAAACCATGGAGGAGTTCTTCACCGCCGTGGAGGACCCCGGCACGGAGCCAGTGGTTCAATTCCGATTCAGGGATCCGGACGAGGAGTGGCCGATTCTGGAGGCCCGCGGCCGAAACCTGCTCGACGACGATGCTGTAGGTGGGTTTCTCGTCAACAGTCGCGATATCACGCCGCTCAAGCAGCGCGAGCGGAGCCTGGAGCAGCAGAACGAGCGGCTGGAGAACATCAGAAAGACCCTCATCCACGACATCAGGAATCCCCTGACGATCGCGAAGCACTCGATGGACCTGTATCGCGACAGCGGGGAGCCCCAACACCTCGACAAGGTGGAGAAATCGCAAGCCAGGATCGAGGAGATGATCGAACGGATCGAGTTGCTCTCCGACCAGGATACGTCGATTTCGGACCTGGAGACGGTCGATCTGGAGACGGCCGTCCTCAAGGCATGGAACATGGTCTCGTCCGGCGAAGCGACGTTGCAGGTCGAGTCCTCCCGACAGTTGAAGGCCGACCCCAGCGCGTTACAGCATTTACTGGAGAACCTGCTGCGGAACGCTGTTGATCACGGCCCGGACGATGTCGTGATCACCGTGGGGACGATCGACGACGGCATTTACGTCGAAGACACCGGCCCCGGGATCGCCCCTGAGGATCGGGACCGCGTCTTCGAATCGGGCTTCAGCACCGAACCCGACAACATGGGGTTCGGGCTGACGATCAGCAAGCAAGTGGCCAATGGGCACGGGTGGGACATCTCCATCACTGACGCCCAATCTGGGGGCGCGCGGTTCGAGATTCAGGATGTCACGTTCACGATGGCCGAATACTCGTAACGAGCGGATTCACCTCTTCTGTCGGTCAGTCGCCGGAACGGTCAAGCCGTCCCTTGCCCGTGGGTCGGTCACTCGAACGAACCCGCCGCGTCGAGTGCGGCCATGATGTGATCGACGAGTTCCTCAGGGGACTCGTAGGGAAACTCTGCCTCGTCTCCGATACTCGAAACGAGATCCGCCACCGTGATCGTCCGGTCTCCCGCCTGAAACTCGGTTTGGACGCCGTTCGGGAGTGCTGAAATCACTTCGACGGCCGAGCCCACCGGATAGTCCGCATTGGTGCAAGCGTCATGGAGCTCCTCCCTGAGTTGGTCGGAGTCGATCCCCATAGACCGTCCATGGGCCCGGGGGTTGTAGGATTTTGGGAACTGATAATTCTGGCCACTACTGTGACGCGGTGGCCCCGGCGTTCACCAGTCCGGCAGGGGACCGTTTGACCCCATTACAATGGAATTCATGACGGCCCTTCGCGACCGGTTTCCGGGGATCGCCGATAGAGGGACTACCGGTCGGCTACCGTCGGCGAGAGTGGACCACCTTCGCCAACCCCCTGTTTTTGTTCATCCCGTCCGACACGGTGACATGACGTCCCAGAGTGCCCCGTCCGAGACGTTTGACCACGATGTGGAAACGGCTGTCGTGACCGGTGCGACGGGGACCGTCGGTTCCTGGGTGGTGGAGCGACTGGCCCGGGATGGGTGCGATGTCGTCGGCATCGACGTCAACCCGCCGACGGGCGAGCTCTCGAATGGCGAGTTCCGGCAACTCGACCTTCGTGAGGCCGGGCCGACAGGGGAACTCATTCGCGAACGTGAACCGGACGCAGTGATCCATTTCGCGGCGATATCCGACCCGTCCGCGGAGCCGGAGGAGCGAGTCTTCTCGAACAACGTCGATAGCACCTACAACGTGCTCACGTCCGCGGGTGAGGTTGGCTCGGAGATCGTCTGGACATCGTCGCAGGCCGTGCTCGGCATTCTCTTTGCTCGATCGCCGTGGGTCCCCGACATGTTGCCGGTCGAAGAGGACCATCCATGCCGACCCGAGGATCCGTACGGAACATCGAAACAGTGTGGAGAAACCATCGCCGGGATGGTCGCCCGGCGATACGGCGTGTCTGTCACATCGATCCGGCCCGCGACGATCTACACACCGGACGCGTATCGGACCCGACCGGCGCATCAACAATACGACCTCTCGTCGGGCGAGCTGAGTGGC
>JBLGCM010000276.1:0-3505 GCA_047617345.1 Natronomonas sp.
TGTCCCGACACCGAAAAAATTGCGCGACGTCTTGACACTCGAAGGCTGTTCAAGCGGGCGCTGTGGACCGAACTCGACGCCGTTCCCGGAGAACTGCTCGGCGCGGATCACGAGGAGATCGGATCGCTAGAGCGCGAGATCGCCGAGGAAGCGAACGTCGACCACGGCGACGTGATTCTCGATGTCCCGGCGAAACCACAGATGAAAGAGTCCTCCTCGCGCGTGCTCGTCAACGGCGGGGTCCGGACGCTCGCCGAGCAATCGACGCTGGTGACGGCGCTCGAACAGGCCCAGCGCGATCAGTGGCGGATGGGCGTCTATGCGCCGCCGGAGTCGAGCGAGCGCGTCGGGACCGCTGCCGTCCGGGAGCTGGGACTGGATCTCGACGGGACGCGCATCAGGGACGTGCGGACGGGGATCAACGCTCGACTCGACGAGTTCGACGGGTAGAAGACACCATCGAGGCCTCCGAATTCGAGGGTTTAGGAAACGTCGACGACTTCGATCTCGAATTCCAGCGTCTCGCCCGCGAGCTCGTGGTTGAAATCCACCACGATCGAATCGTCTTTGATCTCGGTCACTTCACCCGGAAGCCCGGACTCTTTGGCTTCGACCTCGAACCCGATCACCAACTCGCGGTCGCCCATCATCTCCTCGAACGCCTCGCGGTCGTACTCGGCGATCCGCGAGTCCTTGTCGGGACCGTAGGCCTTCTCCGGCGGAATTCTGACGGCCGTCGAGTCGCCTTCCTCCAGGCCGCGCAGCGCCTCCTCGAGGCCCTCGATCACGTTCCCCTCGCCGACGTTGACCGTCAGCGGTTCGTACGCGCGGTCGGGATGGTCCGCGGCGAGGCCCGTCTCCTCTGCGAGACTGCGATCCGAGGTGTCGAACAGCGTGCCGTCTTCGAGTCGTCCGACGTACTCGATCGTCACGTCATCGCCGTCAGAAATGGTCATGCTAGCCCGTCAGCTGCCCACGGTGAAAAGGCCGACCCTTCGCGACGGGGAAGCCGGCAGTCTGAAGTCAGTTCCCCACGAACCGACGCTACCCAGCCGATGAACCAGGAGATAACCGAACTCGATTCCCGGACCGTCGAGCGGATTGCGGCCGGCGAAGTCGTCGAACGCCCGGCCTCCGCGGTCAAGGAACTGGTCGAAAACGCCATCGACGCCGACGCCTCGCGGGTGACCGTCGCCGTCGAAGGGGGCGGAACAGAATCAGTCCGAGTCAGCGACGACGGAATCGGAATGTCCGAGGCGGCGCTCCGGCAAGCGGTCGAGGAACACACGACGAGCAAAATCGGCGATATCGCCGATCTGGAATCCGGTGTCGGGACGCTTGGCTTCCGCGGAGAGGCCCTGCACGCCATCGGGGCCGTCTCGCGGATGACGATCACCTCCCGGCCCCGCGGCGGCGAGCAGGGGACCGAACTCGCCGTCGAAGGCGGCGAGATCACGGACGTATCGCCGGCGGGGTGTCCCGAGGGAACCACCGTCGAGGTCACCGATCTGTTCTACAACGTCCCCGCCCGCCGGAAGTACCTCAAACAGGAGTCGACGGAGTTCGATCACGTCAACCGGATCGTGACCAACTACGCGCTGGCCAACCCCGGAGTGGCCGTCACGCTCGAACACAACGGCCGCGAGACCTTCGCCACCAACGGCACCGGCGACCTGCAGGAGACGGTCCTCTCTGTCTATGGCCGGGAGGTCGCCGAATCGATGATCGAGATCGGCGATTCCGGTGACGACGGGCCGCTCGAGGGAATCACGGGACTGGTTAGCCATCCCGAGACCAACCGCGCGAGCAGAGAGTACTGCTCGGCGTTCGTCAACGGTCGATACGTGACAGCCAACACCGTCCGAGACGCCGTCTTCGAGGCCTACGGCTCCCAGCTCGGCCCGGATCGGTACCCCTTCGCGGTCGTCTTCCTCGAACTCGACCCCGCGAGTGTCGACGTGAACGTCCACCCGCGCAAACTAGAGGTCAGGTTCGCCGCGGAGGAACAGGTTAGCGAACAGATCGAATCGGCCGTCGAGAGCGCGTTGCTCCGGGAGGGACTGCTCCGCAGTTCGGCCCCGCGGGGGAAATCCGCCCCGGAAGAGACGCCCGTCAGCCCCGAGTCAAGCGGGCGCGAACAGGCGAGTCTCGATCAGCAGCGCGCGGGTTCGGACGGTACCGGCGCGGAGTCTGCGGACTTCACTCACTCGGAGTCGAGCGGTCCGACAGCGGCTGAATCGACAGCAGACGGAACGGCGAAAACGACTGAGCGGAGCGGAGTCGACCGGGACGGGACTGCCGAGTCCTCGACCGGGAGCGACGACCGCCCAACGGTGCCCGGAACGGCCACTCACACGACCCCCTCCGAGTCGGAGCGGCAACGGGCGACCGAACCGAGCGCCACGGACACAGACGCGAGTTCTGTGAGCCAAGAGTCCGAACGCGGACGGACGACGCCGCGCAAGTTCAGCGGCGGGGACGACCAGACTCGCCTCACGGGCGCGTCCGATCCCACGGCACAGGAGTTCGACTCGCTGCCCTCGATGCGAGTTCTCGGACAGTTACGGGACACCTACATCGTCGCAGAGACAGGGGAAGGAATGGTGTTGATCGATCAGCACGCCGCCGACGAGCGGATCAACTACGAGCGCCTCCGCGAGAAACTGACCGGCGACGTGACGACGCAGGCTCTCGCGGAGCCTGTCGAAGTCGAACTCACCGCGAGAGAGGCGGAACTGTTCGCCTCCCACGAAGACGCGCTGGCGACGCTGGGCTTTCAGGCCTCACTGGTCGACGACCGGACCGTCGAGGTGGCGACCGTCCCCACGCTGGTGGCCGAGGCGGCCGATCCCGAACTGATCCGGGACGTGCTCGACGACTTCGTCGGCGGCGACGCGGCAGCGGCGGCGACCGTCGAGGCGGCGGCGGACGAACTGATCGCGGATCTTGCCTGCTATCCCTCGGTCACCGGTAACACGCCGCTGACCGACGGCTCGATTGTCGATCTGCTCTCGACGCTCGACGACTGCACCAACCCCTACGCCTGCCCACACGGCCGGCCGGTGATCGTCGAGTTCGACGCCGACGAACTGGCGGCGCGCTTCGAGCGGGATTATCCCGGACACGGGTGAGGGAGCCGCCGAGAATTTATGAGCGCGTGCCACGAACTACCACCCAGAGTGTGGCAAGCGGGAGACAGACATGAGCGAGGGCGCAGCACGCTGTCGGCTCTGCAACGAGCCGATTGCCTCGACAGCGGGTGACGACCGGCCGTACTGCTCGCCGGGCTGTCGACGGGTCGATCAGACACTCGACGGCGGCGAGTCTGTACCGGTAAACGACCGCGCCAACCGAGCCGACCAGCCGTCTGACGGAGCCGAGGCGGAAACCGAGCGGGCGTATCTCCACATCGACGGGATGCACTGTGCGACCTGCGAGGCCTTTCTCGAACGGCGAGCGACCAACTGCGACGGGGTCGTCGATGCCGCGGCGAGTTACGTGACCG
>JBLGCM010000277.1:0-3505 GCA_047617345.1 Natronomonas sp.
CGTCGCCAACGCCGCCGTCTATCACGGCGAGAGCGGATCGACACCGCTGACCGAGGAGAGCTACGCGGCTTTCGACGACCACATGCGGACGAACGCGCGCGGAACGTTCGCAACGATCCGCGAATCGCTCCCGCATCTCGCCGACGACGCCCGGATTCTCGTCGCCTCCGGGTCGGTCGCACGGGAGCCGTATCCGGGCTACGGCTCCTACGCCGTCTCGAAGGCCGCCGCGGAGGCCATCGCCCGCGGACTCGGGGCCGACACCGAACGCGTCGTCGGCGTCGTCGATCCGGGGCAGGTCGCGACCGATCTCTCCGGCGGGCAGGGCCACGACCCCGAGGACGCGGCGGCGCAGTTCCGCTGGGCGGCGACGGAAGCCCCCGCCGAACTGCTCGACGGGAAGGTCCTCGACCGGGAACAGTGGCGAACCGAAACGCGGTAAGGATTCGCTGGCGGCCAGTTTGTCACTCGGCGTCTTCGCCGAGGTCGTCGTCTTCCGGCGTCGCCGGGCCGCTGTCGAGGGTGAGCTTTCGGTAGGCGTAGGCCGCGAGACCGCTCAGCCCGGCCGCGCCGGCGACCGGGCCGAATCCGGGTCCGGAGCCGTCCGAACTCCCGCCGTTGCCGTCTTCGCCCCCTCCGCCGTCCGTACTGCCGTCGTCGCCGTCCATGTCGTCACCATCGTCCATGCCGTTGCTATCATCGTCGTTCATATCGTCGGCTTCGGCGGTAATCTCGGCGCTTGCAGTCACGCCGCCGGGGACCGCGCCTGCTTCGGCGTCGATGTTCGGTACGACGGGACCGGTCCCGGGCGACGCAGAATCACCGGCGCTGGCGTCCTCGGCGAGATGGATCATCGCGACGAACGTCCCGGTTCCGGAGAAAGGCAGTTCGTTGTCCTCGCCGTCGTCGGGCACGCGCTCGGCGATGACCTCTGCGGCGTCGTTCTCGCCGGTCAGAACACTCGTCGAACCGATCCACTCGTCACCCACGAGGCTCCCCCCGTCGTCGGTGACGTGGACGTCGACGGTGTAGGCGGCGTCACCGCCAGTGACGGAGGCGTCGACGGTGGCCATCGCGTCGCCGCTCTCGACCGGCCCCTCGCCGGTCTGGTCCGCGAAGGCGAGTTCAGCCCGGTGGACGGTGGCGGTGTCGTTGTCGACGACCGCGCCGGCAGTGTCGCCGGAGACCGTGTCGCCGGGGGCGTACTCGCCGCTGAGATCCGCCGTCGGAATGGCGTGGGCGGTGTGATCGCCCGGGAAGCCGCCGGCGTCCTCGACCGCCACGACGACACCCTCGCCGTCGAGTTCGTCCGCACCGAAGACACCCAGTCCTGCAACGACGAGGTCTCCGTCGTCCTCGTAGGTGACGACGACCGCGCTCTCGGTGTTTGCGGTCACCTCGGCGAGCACACCGGGAGCAGTCGTATCATCCTGTGTGAACGTCGAGGAGCCAGTCGCCTGGACGGGGACGTTCACCGAGGCGTCGACGAGCCGGACCGCGGCGTCGTCGGTGACCGCGTTGCCGTCACGCGTATACGGCGGGTCGTCGTTGCCCTCGGACTCGACGAAATCGTACGTTTCGTTATCGTTCGAGTCGCGGTGGGGCATCGCGATCAGCGTGTCCCCCTCTTCGAGCGGGTCGTCGAGTTCGATTTCGAGGTTCTGAACGGTGCCGACTCCGAGGTACTCGCTGGTGCCGCGGACGCTCGCGAGCGGTTCGCCGTTGGTTAGTCGGCTATCGTGGATCGTGACGAATCCCCCCTCGTCGAGCCGGGCAGAGTCGACAGTCACAGTCGTCCCGTCGCTCGACTGATCGCTCATCGCGACCTCCGCTGGCGCGTCGTCGCCGGACTGTTGTACCGTTCGGATCGAACCCTCCATCGAGCCGTGGACGGTACAGATGTAGTTGTCGAGTTCGTCCGCAAGTTCGTCTGTGACTGCGAACGAGACGGAGGCCCCCTCGTCGACCCAGTCGGTCTCGGAGCCCCCCTCGAAGGATCCGTTCCCGTCCTGGCTCAGAAGGACCTCACCGTCGGAACCGCGGAACGCGAGCGGATGGGCGCCCCAGCCATCGTTCTGGAACGTGTATCGAGCCCCGACTTCGAGCGTGAGTTCCGGGTTCTCGACGCCCGTCTCTGCGAGTTCGTCGTCACCGTCGATGGTCGTCACTTCCCACGCGCTCGTGCCGACGTTGTTCAGCGTCGCCGTAACCTCGTCGAATTCACCGCTCTGTGCTGCTGTCGTGCCGACACCCGAACCGTAGGCGACGATTCCCGTACCGACACCTGCGAGCAGTTTCCGCCGCTGAGGACTATCGACTGTCTTGTCTGGCATACAGATATGTTATCAGGAGCGAATTCATTACAAATAAGATGCTAACATGTAGGGTATAATAGGAGATAACATACCATAGATGGATACCAACACGGGGCGCGAAAAATCAGTACCAGAGTGTGTGTGCGAACCACTAACGATCAAAAACACCAATCTTTTTTATAAGAACCGCCGAATAAATGGGCATGGTCGATAAAGACGACCTGCGCGAGCAGTTCATTGACGCGTTCGAAGGTGCAGACTACCCGATCAACAGCCCGATGGATCTCGTTCCGGCGCTGCCGAACGGCCCATCCACGTCCTTCGAGTCCGGCGACTTCTCGATGACGGCCATGGAGCTCAACCAGACCGTCAGCGGCGGCGACTTCCCCTACGATGACGTCGAATCGTTCGTCGACGATATCATGGACGCACTCGAAGACGACGGCCAGATTTAAGACAGTGGGTGGCTGGGATTCCAGCCGCGTTTTTCGAGCGTCGGCAGCGACAGTAAGACACTTGTAGGGCAGTCAGCAATGGAGATATGCAGTCCCGTGGTGTAGTGGCCAATCATAGGGGCCTTTGGAGCCTCTGACGGCGGTTCGAATCCGCCCGGGACTATCCGGCAAACGACAGCGAAAATGGGTTCTCTGCATCGAGGCTACTGGTTCGGGAGCGCCGCGAATGCTTATCAGCCGTAATAAAAAGTGTACCAACGCATCACGAGGGTCTCAAAATGAGAAGTCAAACGTCCGTTTTCAGCACGTGGGACAGGGATAGCCGCCTCTACGACCGTTATACGTCGAGCGCGGCTGCGGAGCTTTCATCCAACGAAATGGTTCAGGAGGCCCAAACCGAGTGGGTTCAGTTCTTCCTCGACAGTCACGGAAACATCTTCCGAGGGCTCGATATCGAGAGTCCTCGGAAGAGCCTGTTTATCGACACACTGTACTACGATTTCATCGTCGATCAGATCATCGAGTTTGCCGAGCGGCAGTTCGGGTTCCACGTCGTCAACCGAGAGGCGAACTACAACACCGACGCTCTCTCCTTTGAGTTCCAGTCCTTGCACGAATCGATCGTCGACACGGACTCTATCGAGCGGAATATCGACGAGTCCCTCGGAACGGCCGATCTGGCGAACTCGGATCTGGATTTCCTCCGAGGGCTCTACGAGAGCATCGTCTCCAACG
>JBLGCM010000278.1:0-3503 GCA_047617345.1 Natronomonas sp.
ACCGCCGTTGAGTTCGCCTTCGCCCGGCCGGGGCTGTTCGCCCTCGAACACCGGCTGGACGACCGCCTGCGAAAAGGAAAGCACCACGTCGGTCATCGACACGTCGATGTATTCCCCGCCGCCTGGTCCGAGTTCGCGCGAGAGCAGTGCCGAGACGATACTAAAGGCCGCGAAGAGGCCACCGGCGATATCGGCAACGGTGTAGCCGGGGATCTGCGGACGCGCGTCTTCGCCTTCGCGGGTCAGATCGAGCATGCCCGCGCGGCCGATATAGTTGAGGTCGTGACCCGCGCGGTCGGCCAGCGGGCCGCCCTGTCCGTAGCCAGTCAGCGAGCAGTAGACGAGAGCCTCGTTTGTCTCCCGAAGACTCCCGTAATCGATACCGAGTCGGTCGACGACCGTCGGCCGGAACGTTTCGAGGACCACGTCGGCATCCTCGGCCAACCGGTGGAGCGCTCGCTGGCCCCCCTCGGACTTCAGATCCAGCGCAACGCTTCTCTTGCCGCGGTTGACCGCGTCGAAGATCGCGCCATCGCCTCCCTCGGTGTACGGCGGCATGGCCCGAGCGTAATCACCGGAACCCGTATCCTCGATCTTGACGACCTCGGCGCCGGCGTCGGCGAGCAGTTGGGTGGCGTACGGCCCCGGTAGCAGTCGGCTCAGATCCAGCACGCGAACCGAGTCCAGTTGCATACCGCTACTCACGAGCAGATGCGTCTTAAAATTCCGCGTCGGATGTCGCTCCGCGATTCGGACCGGCGGCGACGCGCCGACGGGTTATCGACCGCGCTCGCGGACGTACTGCAACGCCTCGACGTACTCGACGGGATCGATTTGCCCCTCCGCCTCTTCGAGTCGTTCGCGCATTCTGTCTGGAGTCATGGTTGATGAGAACATACAACATGAATCGGTATAACGGTTTCGTTTGTAGTAACGGAACTGGGGAGTGACGAATAGCGAATGGTATAACCCAGGAGGGCGGAGAACCGCCAAGCAATGGGTGAGTTAGCGGCGGTCGTCGAAAAACCTCGGGCCGAGGCGGCAATCGGTGCGCTTCGCGTCGAGGGGGTCTACGACGATTCACGGAGTGTCTACGAGTGCGGGTCGGAAACGGTCGCGATCCCGGTGACTGCGCCGCCGGAGGAGACGCCGGTTCGAGAGGTGATCGAAGAGGCCGGCAGACCCAGGCTACAGACCCTGGAAGACCATCTCCGCGACGCCGGCTGGACCGACGAGGAACTCGAAGCAACGCCGGGGTCGTGGGCCGTCATCGGAACCGTCGTGCTGGTCGACATCGGCGAGGCACCGCGGCCCGAAGACGTCGGTGAGGCGCTGCTCGCGATGCACGGGGAGGCGGATACAGTGCTGGCTCGCAAGGGCATCTCGGGCCGACACCGCGAGCCGGATGTGGAGGTGATCGCTGGGGCGGGCGACACCGAGACGGTCCACCAAGAGCACGGAACGACCTACGCGCTGGATCTCTCCGAGGTGATGTTCTCGCCGGGAAACAAGGCCGAACGGGCGCGGATGGGAGAGGTAGTCGGACCCGACGAGCGGGTGCTCGACATGTTCGCGGGGATCGGCTACTTCGCGCTGCCGATGGCCCGGGCGGGCGCACACGTGACTGCAATCGAACACAGTCCGACGACCTTCGCCTATCTCGTCGAGAACGTCGTCGGAAACGACGTCCAAGCGTCCGTCGAGACCTATCGGGCGGACTGCCGAGACGTGATCGCCGAGGGCGGCGAGGGGTTTGACTTCGACCGGATCGTCATGGGCTATTACGACGCCTACGAGTATCTCGACAGCGCGCTTGACGCACTGGGACCAGGTGGAACGATTCACATGCACGAGGCTACACCGACAGAACTCGTCCCGGAGCGACCGGAACGGCGTCTCCGCGAGGCGGCCGAACGGGGGGGCCGATCCGTCGAGAGCATCGAGACACGGACGGTCAAAGGCTACAGCGAGGGCGTCTCACACGTCGTCGTCGACGCGGCAATCGAGTAATCCGGCCGAGTCGCCATATCTGACAACTATATCAGTCAGGAAAGCATGGCCCCGGTATGGAGACGTTACGGGTGCTCGTCGTGGACAGCGACGGAACGACGCGGTCGGAGACAGCCGAATTCGTTTCGGAGGAGTTCGACGCCGATGTGCGGACAGCCGATTCTGTCTCGACGGCGACGGATCTGATCGAGGGGGAGTCACCGACGGTGCTGGTCACCGGCTACCGATTCGACGACGGCAATGGGCTCGAACTGGTCGAACTGGCCCGCGAGCACAATCCCGGCTGTGGCTGTATCCTCTACACGCGCTCGGAGAGCATCGATACCGAGTCCTTCGAGGACGTCATCGTCGATTTCGTTCCGAAAGAAGCGCCCGACGCGAGGGAGACGCTACGGGCCCTGATCGAACAGGCGGGAATCGAGCAGACACAGGCGGCACACCCCGTTCCGACGACAGAGCGACAGCGACTCGACGCCGCCGAAGCGTTCGCAAAGCGCAGCGATACTGAGCCGTTCGAGCGCATCGCCAAACTGGCAGCCGATCACTTCGCCCTCGACTCGGCCGCAATCGTGGTCGTCCGCCGCGACGAAGCCGAGGTGTTGACCGCCGTCGGGCCGGAGCGAACCCCGAAGCTACGCGAGCAGTCGCTCGCGACCCACGCGCTCACGGCCGACCAGCAGGTGCTTGGCGTCGAGGATACCCGGACCGACCCCCGGTTTGCCGACATCGCCGCCGTCCACGAGGCCGGTATCGTCTCGTATCTCGGCGGAACGATCCGCGATCCCGCGGGGGAAGCGATCGCGGTGCTGTCGGTCTACGGGACTGAGTCACGGACGTTCGATGCCGCGGACAGAGCGTATCTCCGCCGTCTCGGGATGCTGGCGGGTGATCTCCTCGCAGCCCGGGGTGAGGCGGAGTGAGCGACGCCTTTCGCTTCCCGAACCTGCCGATCGAGCCGATCCGCGCGGGCTCGTCCGTACTGGTGACGGGTCCGGGCCGGTCGGCCTCGAAACTGGCTCGGGAGCTCACGCTCGGACTCGACCCGGAGCGCAACGAAGGAGCCGTCCTCGTCTCGACGAACGCCACCGGCAGCTCGCTGGCGGCCGACACCGCGGCGGTCTATCCCGACCTGGATCTCAGCCGAATCGGTATCGTCGACGCGACTGGTCGCGCGGATATCGAGACCGAGACGGCCGCGCGCATGGAGGCTGTCTCCGGGACGGGCGATCTCACCGGGATCAGCATCGATTTCTCGATTCTGTCGAGCGCGCTCAACGAGGCCGAAATCACCCGCATCCGCTCGTGTTTCGACTCGCTGTCGCTTCTGTTGCTGTACACGGAACTGCGGACAGTCATTCGGTTCACCCACACCCTCGGCGGCCGCGTCAGGGCGACCGACGGCTTCGGATCGTTCGTCCTCGATCCCTCGATGCACAGCCCGCAGGTCGAGTACACCCTGGAGTCGGTCTGTGACGGGGCGATTAAACTCCGAA
>JBLGCM010000279.1:0-3451 GCA_047617345.1 Natronomonas sp.
CGTCGACCTCTTGCCTGCTCGCGTCGCCGCCCGCGTCACTCATCGGTCAGCACGCCGGGGAGGAACCGGTCCTCGTGGGCCGCGATCCGGTCGCGCTCCTCGACGAGCGTGCCGAGAACATCGCGGATCCCGGACTCGAGCTCCTGACGCTGTCCCCCGACCAGATCGAGGAACCGCTCGTTTTCCATCTCCATCTTGTGTTCCTCGTCTTCCTCACGCGGGTTCTCGTAGTGTTTCACCTCGGCGTCAAGGTCGAACTCCGCGCCGACCTCGGCGATCGTCTCCGCCAGCTCGACGATCGCGATCGGCCGGGTGACCTGATTGTACACGTCGATGCCGTCCTCACCCGAGTGGCCCTGTTCGACCAACCGAACCAGACTCTCGACGGCGTCCTCGAGGCTCACCATCGGCTTGCGCTGTTCGCCCTTGCCGTACACCGTGATCGGGTACCCCGCCACGGCCTGCGCGCAGAACCGGTTGACGACCGTGCCGAAGTAGTAGTCGAAGTCGAACCGCGTCGGGCTCTCGTGGGCGCTGGTCTCCTCGGTCTCGGTGCCGTAGACGATGGCGGTCCGGACCTCGCTCATCGGGAAGTCGAACTGCGACTCGGCGAGCCGCATGTTCGCCGCGTCGAACGACTTCGTCTGGTGGTACCAGCTGCCGCCCATCGCCGGGAACGGCACCTCATCAGAGCCGCCCTTGCGGTCGACTTCGAGCCCGCCTTCCGGGATCGGGAAGTGGGGCGCGCCGTAGATGCCGGTCGTCGTGGTCTCGATGAAGTGGGTGTCTGACAGCCCTGTCTCGTGGAGCCCGTGGAGCAGGTTCAGCGTCATCGAGACGTTGTTGCGCTGGGTGTACAGTGCGCGCTCGCCGTTGATCGACGAGTAGGGCGCACTGGGCTGGGCGGCCGCGTGGAGCACGGTGTCGGGCTCGTGAGTGTCCAGTAGTTGGAGCACGAAGTCGCGATCGGCAAGGTCGCCCTCGACCAAGCTGAGGTTCTCGACGCGCTCGAAGCGCTCCTCGGGGCTCTCGATTCGCGTCGCGGAAACGCTCCCCGACTCGGCGACCCAGTCGCGCCGCGAGAAGTCGTCGACGCAGACGATGCGCTCGTCGAGGCGATCCGCCAGTCGCAGCGCGGTCGGCCAGCCGAGATAGCCATCGGCACCGGTGAGTAGGACAGTCATGGTTACTCGATAGTCGAGTAACTACGAGTAAAGGCTTTCCGGTTGATCCTGTTCGCTGGTAACGCCCCATTCAGAATCGCGGCGGTCGCCTCACTCCCTAACGGTATCGCTGGCTGATGGGTCTGGATCAGCTGGAACGCTCTCATGGCGCCACAGTAGGTCGAAATACTGCCACATCCCGGCTACGAACGATGGGTTCTCCGTGACGGCGGCCTGTCGATGGTGGTTCGGCACCTCCTCTTGTTCGACCATAAGCAGTCCTTGGCCCGACTCATACGAGAGGCTCGGGTCGACGAACGTGCCCCGCCATGGCAGCATGCGGTCGCTAACGCGGACAGTAACTGACGGGAACTCGTTGCCGAGCAGTTCACGGATCTGGGCCTGCCGTTGCCGATTGTCTGGCGACAACGAGTCGGGGTGTAACAACAGGACGTCGACCGTGACGCCGCGGTCAACCGCATTTTGAATCGCAGGCCGGACCGCGTCAATGTACCCAAAGCTCTTCGAAAGCACGTACACCGCCTCCGCTGCGTCGCGAAAGAGCCGCCGCGTCTCCCGTTCGCTCGGCTCGCCCACGTCGACGACGTGGAACAGGTCTTCGGTGGGGCTGAGCTCGTCGACGCCTCGGTCACGGATCGGTGCGTACTCGTCGACGAATTCCTCTTCGACGGCTTCGATGTCCTCCCTGAACCGTTCGTAGGCGTGCCGGCGGTTTTCGACTGCTCGCTCAGCGATCGCTGCCGGCTCGTGTGGCTCGTACTGTTTCGGCCGCCCCGGAATCATCTTCACGTACCCCGCCTCTGAGAGCGCGTCGAGTACGCCGTAGATTCGCGCCTTTGGGATGCCAGTCGCCTCAGCGAGGTCGGGCGCTGTTGTCCGACCCAACAGTAGCAGTTCCTCTAACGCGTCGGCTTCGTACTCCGTTAGATCCAACAGCGAGAAGAGATCCTCTGCGGACTCGGGCATAGGAGTTGGTCCTCGTTCGCTCCGTAAGTACGTACTGGTGGTGCCGGAACAGTTATTAGGTGGGCGCCGATACGGTTACTCAGAACATGAGTAACTCAGATGCTGCTGACGACGCGCACCTCTCCGACGTTCCCGATGGCGCGGGCTGTACGGAGATCTGGGAGCGCCTCTCTGAGGGCCGCGACGACGACCCGGACGAGGAATAAGCTCGCGTTTGGGACCCCCAGAGAACGGGGCCGGCGCGACCGAATCGGGCGTGATATTACCAGACTGCCCTCCGATTCCTTTCTGGCCCGCGATGGCCGGCCACTCAGCAAGACTTCTTGTCCCGACCAAACGCTTCTCTCCCCCTCTTCATATAGAGAACGGCAGATGAACCTTTCTAC
Organism: Natronomonas sp.; assembly: GCA_047617345.1. Classification (GTDB taxonomy): domain Archaea; phylum Halobacteriota; class Halobacteria; order Halobacteriales; family Haloarculaceae; genus Halovenus. The sequence continues at coordinate 2,537 of JBLGCM010000279.1, forward strand.
CGTCGGCAGCGGCTACGTCGGCACGACCACTGCCGCCTGTTTTTCCGACCTCGGCCACGACGTTGTCAACATCGACATTGACGAGTCGGTCGCCAAGACGATCAACGCAGGCGACGCGTCGATACACAATAAGGGGCTCGCCGAGCTTATCACGGCCCACGCCGGCCCAGAAGCCACAGGTCGACTCCGCGCGACCACCGACTACGACGCCATCCTCGACACCAATGTCACCTTTCTCTGTCTGCTGATCCCGCAGAACGACAGCATCGACCTGTCGATTATGGAGACGCGCGCGAGCCGGCTCGGCACGACGCTCGTCAACAAAGCCGACTGGCACATGGTCGTCGTCAAGAGCACGGTCGTCCCGGGTTCGACCGTAGACCCGATCACCCCAATTCCCTAACGAGAGAGCGGGAAGACTCTCGGTGAGGGGTTCGGCGTCGAGATGATCCCGGGAGTTCCTATGTGAGGGCGCGAACGTCCACACCTCCCTGAACTCCGACAAGGTCGATCTCGGCGCGGACGACGACCAGGTGGTCGGAGATATGCGAGCGGTGTTCGAGCCGCTGATCACAGATGTCGACGGGTCCATTGTGGAGACGGGCACGCGACCCCAGTGATAGTCAGATACACCAACAAGACCTTCTCGCGGCGAAAATCAGCCTGATCAAGGACATCGGTAACATCTGTAAGACGCTCAGCATCGACGCCTACGGGGTCACAGACGCGACAGCCGTATCGTTACACAGTTCCTCCAGAGTAGGTCGCTCCCGGTGAGGTGGGTGAGTGTCGCCGTGATTACTAACTCGCTCGTCGCGTGTGCCTCGCGGATCGCGTCTAATGACAAATAAACGTAGACGCTGGCACTCGCCCACGACGAGGATCAACCGCGGTCAGCGGGTCGTTGATTATTTC
>JBLGCM010000280.1:0-3439 GCA_047617345.1 Natronomonas sp.
AAAGCCGGCGGACTGAACCACCTCGATGTCTGGACCCGCAAGGGAATGCCGAGTCCCGAGGAACTCCCCCATATCCCGGGCAGTGACGGAGCCGGCGTCGTCAGTGAGGTCGGCGACCGCGTCACCAGATTCGAGGCCGGCGACCGCGTCGTCGTCGATCCCGGTCTCTACTGTGGCGAGTGTGAGTTCTGCCGGAAGGGCGAGCAGTCGATGTGTGTCGATTACAAGATGATGGGCGAACACGTCCGCGGCGTCCACAGCGAACTCGCCGCAGTCCCGGAGGACAACCTCATCACGCTGCCCGAGGACGTCGACTTCGTCACCGCCGCCTCCGCGCCGCTGGTCTTCCAGACCGCCTGGCGGATGCTGATGACCCGCGTCGGCATCGACCAATCCGACAGCGTTCTCGTGTTGGGGGCCTCCGGCGGCGTCGGGCACGCCTGTGTCCAGATCGCAGCCAACGAGGGATGTGAAGTCTTTGCGACGGCCTCCTCGGAGGAGAAACTCGATCTCGCCCGCGAATGCGGCGCCGATCACCTCATCAACTACGAAGAGGAGGACTTCGCCGACGCGGCGAAGGAACTGACCGACGGTCGCGGCGTCGATGTCGTCGTCGATCACGTGGGCGAGGCGACGTGGGACACCTCTCTGAGCGCGGCCGCAAACGGCGGTTCGATCGTCACCTGCGGAGCGACCTCGGGCATCTCCCCGGAGACGAACATCCCGAAGGTGTTCTGGAAGCAACTCGACATCCTCGGCTCGACGATGGGGACACCCGGCGAGATGGACGAAGTGATGGCGAAAGTGTTCGACGGGACGTTCGAACCGCACGTCCGTGAAGTGTTACCGATGAGTGAGATCGTTCGCGGCCACGAAATACTCGAATCCCGCGAAGGGTTCGGATCGGTCGTCGTGGTTCCCGACGAGGACTACGAGGCCGGCAGCTACGAGTGATGCCCGCCGCCCGAGCACGGAGCGCCGACGAACGGGGACGATGAGCGGGAGCGGCGACCATCGGGACGCTTCCGGAGATGGGGACGAGGACTTGTCCTCCGAGTCGGAAGGCGACCGCGCCGGAAAGCCGGAGCCGGCGCATCCGGACGCTGCTGATCGGGAGTTCGACTGGCGCGGTTGGTCGCTGGTCGCCGCGGTCTTCGTCGCCTTTCTCGTCATCCCCGGTTTCATTTACGCCTATCCACACGTTCCCTCGAGCGTCGGGCTGTCCTTCTGGGATACGTATCTCGTCCTCCCGATGATCCCGGCGATCGTGCTCGGACTGCTCGCGGTGTGGGCGACGACCCGGCCATAGCGCCGACGGTCGATCGCACCACGGAACGCTTTTTTGTAGGCCAGTCCTGTCGAGGGTATGACTTCGACGGAATCGGTCGCCGAATTCGCAGTGGAGGTGACCTACGACGGACTTCCCGAGGGCGTCCGGGAGGGCGCCAAGCGCCGGCTGCTCGACGTCATCGCAGTCGGACTCCAGAACCGCGACGACGCGACGGTCGCCGCGATCCGTGACGGGATAGCGCTCGACGGGGGAGACGAGAACAGAAGTCGGGTGTGGGGATCGCCGTCGAGTGCCGCTGCGTCCCGGGCCGCAATGGGGAACGCGGCCGCAGTCGCCGCCGGAAACGGACCGGTGTTTCCCTCGCCGACACCCGCTCCGACGGGCGGTTCGATCGCAGCCGCACTGGCTGTCTCTGAGGACCGTGGCAAAACCGGCGAGAAGACACTCGCAGCGATCGCGGCCGCACTTGAGGTCCGGGGCGAACTGGCGTGGCATGCGCCGCTGGACGAACTGCATCCGGCTACCCACACGGCCGTCGCCGCCGCGGCCGGGGCGGGGCAGGTCGCCGGTCTCGACGAGAGCGAACTGACGAGCGCGCTCGGAACCGCTGCGAGTCGAGTAACGCTCGGAGTCGGTGACGAAGCGTTCACGTCGGTCGCGACTGGAAACGCGGCGGCCGCCGGGGTGGACGCGTGTCTGCTCGCCGAGGGCGGCGTTTCGGCACCGGACGGACTCACCGCGCCGAACGGCTGGCACGACCTCGTCGGGCCGTTCGATCTCGATTTCGATCCGGGCTGTGAACGCGTTCGCGACGCCGCAGTGTTGCCGTACGACGGCCACCTCTACGGACAGCCGGCTATCGAGGCCGCGATCGACCTCGCAAGCGAAATCGCACTCGACCCTGCGGACATCGAGTCGGTCGCCGTCGAGACGGTCGACAGAGCGGTACCGGAGATCGACGCCGAACGGATCGCCGCCGCGCTGGTCGATCGAGCGCTGTCCGTTCATCAAGGCGATCGGGCGGATCTACAGCCGATCGTTGAGGCGACGTCGATATCGGCAGCCGACGACGCGCTCGAACGGACCGATCCCGAGTCGATTCCGACGCGTGTTGCCGTCGAAACGTACGACGGTGATGCCTACGAGACGACGAGTGATCGGTTCGAAGGGCACCCGACGACGCCGGCGTCATGGGGCGTCCTCGAAGAGAAGTTCCATGCCCTCGCTCGGGGCTGTTATGACCGCGCCCGACGCGAGGAGATCATCGAAACGGTTCGGAGCTTCGAGGCTGAAAGCCCGGCCGAACTCGCTCGCCTACTCGATTGACTGAGCCAGGCGATCAGCCGCTGGACGACGGTGTCGAATCGTCGGAGCGTGTCGGGGGCGACGCAACGACACCGCAGGTGCGAGCGTAGTGCCGGAACTGCGCCCGCGGGATCTCTGCAATCCGGGCTGCTTCGGCCTCAGACACCGCGCCGTGAGCGTACAGCGATATGGCCTTCCGAACGTCCCGGTCGTCTATCATTGCTAACAGCATCTAATGGAGATTCGTACGTAAATCTTTTTCTCAGATAAGAAAACAAATAACCAATTAAATAGATTCATAGTGCGTGATATATATTTATATATGGGTATATGTATTTGAAACAGCAGTCTCAGACGATCACGGAATAGCGTCCCCGGATGTGTGCTCGGCCGGACGTCGCTACTGGACAGTCACTGCGCAAAGCGTCGCCCAGCGGTCGGTTCCCAGTAGGCCGTCTGCGTACAGCCGTCCGGCTCGATCAGTCGTCGGCGAAGTCGCGCCGCATCGCGATCTCAAACCACGGGCAAAGACGGAGTTGACGGTACCACTTCGGATGCTCGTAGAGCCGCTCGTATGGGACCCACATCACGCCAGCGACCTCAGTTTCGTCGGGATTCAGCGTGCGGTCCTCGAGGGTACACTGGAGGACAGAACAGACCTCCCATTCGAGGCCCTGATCGAGGTAGTACCGTTTGTACTCGAACTTGTCAGTCACCCGAAGGTCGTCGTACTGCTCCGGCGTGATGCCGAGTTCTTCTTGGAGTCGCTCTTCGGTCGCCGCCAGTTGCGTCTGGCCTTCGACGGGGTGCGAAGCGACGGTTCCGTCCCAGTGCGTGTCCCAC
>JBLGCM010000281.1:0-3436 GCA_047617345.1 Natronomonas sp.
GGCATGTCCGTCTCCGCGAGCGTGACCTCGGCGTACGCGACCTGGCCGTCGACCTCCGACTCGTCGATGTCGACCGCCTCGACCGCATCACCGGCCTCGACGCCACCGCCGGAACCGCCGGAGTCAGCGGTTTCCGTCGCCGCGGTAGCCGCCCCGCCGCCCGCCGCACCGGGGCCGTTCTCGAGCACTTCGCGGAGCTGGTCGACGATCCCGCCGGTGTCGCGCTGTGCCTCGCCGTGTTCCTCGATCTGGCCGACGATGGCCTCGATCTCGTCGACCCCCTCGAAGATCAGGTCCATCACGTCCGGGGTGACCTCCATGTTGCCGTCACGCATCTCGTCCAGGAGGTCCTCCATGGCGTGGGCGAGGTTCGAGGCGTCCTCGAACCCCATCGCGCCGAAGTTCCCCTTCAGCGTGTGGGCTGTCCGGAAGATCTGGTCCATCGCCTCCCGGTTCTCCGGGTCGGATTCCAGTTCCAGCAGCGAGTTGTTCAGTTTCGTTATTTCTTCCTCACTTTCGCGGATGAATGCGTCCAAATACTGATCGTCCATAGTAGTCACCTCGTACCTGTCAGTTCGCTTCGTTCCAGTGCGTCGAGGATCCCGTCGGGAACCTCCCCGATCGGGTACACCTCGTCGACGTATCCCGTTTCGATCGCCCGTTTCGGCATCCCGAAGACCGCGGAGGTCTCCTCGTCCTGTGCTATCGTTCGTCCGCCGACCGCCTTGACGGATTTGATTCCCGCCGCGCCGTCCTCGCCCATGCCGGTGAGGATCACGCCGATCAGCGGATCGTCGATCACCTCGGCCGCGCTGGACATCGTCATGTCGACCGCCGGCCGGACGCTGTTGACCGGCGGGTCCTCGGTCAGTTTCACGCGGAGCCGACCGGCGTGGTAGTTCGAGACGACCATGTGCTTGCCGCCGGGGGCGACCAGCGCCTCGCCGCCGCCGATCCGCTCGCCGTCCTGGGCCTCCCGGACCGCGTAGTCCGACCGGGAGTCGATCCGGTCCGCGAACCGTCCCGTGAACCCGTCGGGCATGTGCTGGACGATGAGGACCCGGAAATCCGCCTCGGTGGGGAGCTGTGCCATGACCTGCTCGACCATCTTCGGGCCGCCGGTCGAGGAGCCGATCAGGAGCGTCGGGTTCTCGGCGTAGCTCCCCTCGGACCGCCCCGCGGCCTGCGTAGAGCGGTCCGCCGACGGACTCTCTGACCCCGTGGCGGAACTCCCTGGCTCGCCGGTAGCGCTCCCGCCCGTCTGCGGCGAGTCCGCCGTGCCGGGATCGGCCTCGGCGACCGACGAAACCATGTCGACGAGCTGGTCCTCCAGGCGGGACATCTCCATCGAAACCTCGCCGCCTGGTTTCGTGAAGAAATCCACCGCGCCCTTGTCCAGCGCCTGAAAGGTCACGTCGGCGTTCTCGTCGGTGTGCGCCGAGAGCATCAACACCGGCGTGGGCTGGTCGGCCATGATCCGCTCGACGGCCTCGATGCCGTTCATTTCGGGCATCTCGACGTCCATCGTCACCACGTCGGGACGGTGTTCGGCGACCGCCTCGACTGCCTCCCGTCCGTTGCGGGCCTGTGCGACCACCTCGATCCCGCCGTCGTCGAGGATGTCGGAGATGACACTCCGCATGAAATGCGAGTCGTCAGCGACGACTGCTCGGGTCATCTGATACCCACCTGCCAACAGGTGAGAGCGGGTACCGACAGTGCGAGGATCGTCTGCATTCTCGTCTCTAGCTCTGTCGACTCACCAGATAAATACTCCGCCCGCGTAATCAAATGTGATAGTCCAGTGGGCAGATTTAAGTTCGACCGGAGGGTTTCTTGGCATAGACAACCGGACGACGGTGTCGGAACCGATGGCGATGCCGTCGCGCTCCTGCGCCACGCAGGGAGGTACTGATGACAGATACGAACGGACAAGTACTCGAATTCAAGCTGAGCGAGGAAACGTACTGCGTGAGCATCGACTTCGTGACCGAAATCGTCGACGTGGGGGAACTGACCAAGGTGCCCAACTCCCCGGCGCACATCGAGGGAGTGATGGACCTGCGGGGCCGCACCACGTCGATCGTCAACCCGAAGACCGTCTTCGGGATCGACGACGAGGGGTCGGCCCACAGGATCATCGTCTTCGACCCCGAGATCACCGGAGATGCACAGGCGGCGGGCTGGCTCGTCGACGAGGTCAATCAGGTCGTGCAGGTCGATTACGCCGACGTCGACGAAGCACCGGCCGAAGACAAGGACTCGATCAAGGGAGTCATCAAAGGCGAGGACGGCAAATTCGTCATCTGGGTCGACCCGAAGAAGGTACACTCCTAAGCATGATAGAACTCACCAAAACCGGTATCGACGGCCTCGACGAGATCCTGAACGGCGGGATCGTGAACAACTCGACGACGCTCGTGAGCGGCAACCCGGGCGCCGGGAAGAGCATCCTCGGCTTACAGTACATCTACAACGGCGTCGAGAAGTTCGACGAGAAGGGAATTTTCCTCTCCTTCGAGGAGAACGCGGAGGACCTCCGTCAGGCCGCGGAGTCGATCGGACTCGAGAACTGGCAGGACCACGTCGAGTCCGGCGACATCACCATCTACGACAAGCAGGTGCTCCTGCGGGAGAACGACTTCAGCTCCTCGCTCGAACTCCTCCTCGGGGAACTCGACGACGACAACTACGAACGGCTGGTGCTCGACTCGCTGACGATGTTCAAGCTCTTCTTCGAGACGGAGCGCGAACAGCGGACCTACCTGCTCAAGTTCACCGACATTCTCGCGGAGAACAACCTCACGACCCTGATGACGAACGAGCAGGGGACGGTCTTCCCGGAGACGGATATCAGCCTGGAGAACTTCCTCACCGACGGGAACATCTACCTGCTCCAGACGCCGACGGACTCGGGGGTCAACCGTTACGTCTGGGTGGCGAAGATGCGCAAGAAAAACATCAACACCGACATCTTCCCGATGGAGATCTCACAGGGCGGGATCACCGTCCACCAGAACGCCAGCGCCTTCTCGATGATGAGCGAGGACGAGTCGCCGCTCTGAGTGACCCTGAGTTGTTATTACGAACTGAAATAGCGCGGCTCAGTTCCCCAGTCGGGCGATTTCGAGAGAAGGCGCGGCGGTGTTTTCACGCCCTGAGAACGCTGTCTTTTCCCGATAGTTTTATTGTTATCGTAATTTATAATCCCATAACTGATGCCCTCGGTGGATCTACTGCAGACTCTGGGGAACAAATACAGCGCGGAGATCCTGGACGCGACTGACGAACCACGGTCGGCCCAGGAACTCAGCGACGAACTCGAGATCCCCATCGCGACGTGCTACCGCCGGATCGACGAGCTGACCGAACACGATCTACTGGAACTGCACGACAACATCCTCTCGGACGACCGCCGACGGATAAAGGTCTACCG
>JBLGCM010000282.1:0-3435 GCA_047617345.1 Natronomonas sp.
GACAAGGTGCGGCGCCTGTTATTGTCTGCCCCCGTGTATGTCGCCGTACGCGATGAAACTCACCCAACTCAAACGCGGCTTCGGCATGTCCGTCCGGAGCCTCGTCGTCCTGAAGCGGAACCCGAAACTGCTGATCTTCCCGCTGTTTGCGGGGATCAGTTCGCTGGCCTTCCTCGCGCTGCTGGTCGGCTCGACGTTCGGTGCCTTCGTGGGCATCAGCGGAGTCGGATCCGTTGCGTCCCTGTCAGCCCTCGACACGACGATCAGTGCCAATCCCGGAATCGCCGTCGCGGCGCTGTTCGCCGGCTATCTCGGGACGACGTTCGTGTCGGTGTTTTTCACCGGCGCGCTCGTCGCCGAGTCACGCCGCGCCTTCGCCGGTGAGTCGGTCGACCTGAGACGTGGGATGGCGCGTGCCTGGGATGCGAAGTACAAGCTGCTCGCCTGGGCGGTGATCGCCGCGACGGTCGGGATTCTTATCGACGCCGTCGAGGGTTCGGACTCGCCAGTCTCGCAGGTGTTCGCCGCGCTGTTTGGTATCGCCTGGACGATCATCACTTTCTTCGTCGTCCCGGTTGCGGTGCTGGATTCGGAGAGTACGGTTCGGGAGATGTTCTCCCGAAGCGGCCGAACGTTCCGCGAGAACATCGGAGAGACGGTGATCGGGCTGGCCGCACCGCGTGCCATCGGCGGCGCCGTCGGCATCGTTACGATCGGGATCGTCATCGTGCTGCGTGACCTCACGAGCAGCGCGCTCGTGTTGGGCGCGATCCTGGTCGGTGGACTGATCCTCGCACAGCTTCTCTCGACGACGATCCGGGGGATCCTCAAGACGCTTTTGTACGTCTACGCGACCGTCGGAGAGATCCCGGAGGGCTTTGATCCGACGGATCTCGACGCGTTGCTCTCGGGGTGACGCTGAGTCGTCGGCTGCGGATCCGGCCGAACATATCCGCGTTATCTGTGGCTGTACATTCCGGCTTCGGGCTCGGAGTCGGTGTAGGTGTAGACTCCGCCGCCGAGGACGAACAGTCCCGCGAGCAGTGTCACGTAGAGCCCGAGACTCGGCGCGAGATCGGTCGTGCCGACGACGCCGAGCGCTTCCGCCAGCGTATAGCCGGCGAGACCGGCGATAATCGCCCCGAGCAGCACTGCGATGAGTTGGGCCGACTCCGTCCAGTCGGCGACGTACAGCAGTCCGACCACGACGATTCCTATCAGCAGTGCGATGATCTCCCGGCCGCCGAGCCCGACGCCGTCGACCAGTCCGGGACCGGTCCACGGAAGGACAGCGCCGACGACTGCGAGCACTCCGCCGAGGAGGACGAGCTTCTCACCTATCGACAGGTCGGAAACGCCCATGGGCGAGGTTCCGAATCGGCACACAAAACGCTTTCTACACGCCAATCGCGCCGCACGCTCAGAGATCGCAGTTGACCGCTCACCGAAAACGAGCGTTTCGAGACTGATCGACGGCCTATGCGTACTTTCTGACGACGTCGAGGATGTCGTCGAGTTCGTCGCCGGACAGCGAGTACCGCTCCTGGGCGTACAGCGCGCGGAGTTCGTCGCGGTCGAGCGGTTGCGTATCGACGATTTTGTGAGCGGTTTTGTCGTCGACCTTTTCGAGTTCGAGCAGTTCGTCGACGAACTCGCGGGCCTCCTCCGGTTCGAGGACCGCAAATCTGTTGACGTGCTCGATGGCGCGGGAGAGTTCGTAGCGCATCTCGCGGTCCTCGTCTTCGGCCCGTTCCATCTCGATCCCTTCGAGGATCTCTTTCGTTTCCGCGACGGTGAGATACTCCTCGTCGACTTTCTCTTTGAAGATGCTCATGAATGGTCGCTAATTTGTACGGTGTAGACAACGGAGGCCAAAATACCTTCGGAAACGACGGCGAGATCCCGACCCGCCGGGGTCGCACAGAGAGTCGCGGGATTTTTTGCGAGATGATCCGTTTATGCAACTGTGCCAACCCGTCCGACCGCAGTCGAAACCGTTCACGAGGATGGGTCGTGGCTGTTCACCGCGACCGACGACAGTGGCGAGCAGACCGAAGTGACACTCGTCCCTTGCGAGGGCGGCGTCGAGGCGTGGGTGAATCGGTGTACCCACGAGAACCAGCGACTCGACCGCGGCGGCGATATCGGCGCGGTCCTGCGCGACGGCGGTATCGTCTGTCCGAAACACGGCTCCGTGTTCGACGCCTGCGAGGGCGGCTGTGAGAACGGCCCCGCCGCCGGATCGGAGCTGTGGGACGTGCAGGTGTCGGTCAACCGCGGCGACGTGTTCCTGACCGACGACGCCTCCGAGTTCGTCTACGAGGGGGGACCGACGATGACGACGAACCGAGTTCGAGTTCGCATCTGCGGTTCTGAGTTCTCCCAACCGACGCGGAGGCCGCGTCGATTCAGTCGAGTCGCTCGACGAGCGCTTCGAGTTCTTCGTTGCGCTTGGTCTTTGCCTCCTCGCGCAGCACGTCTTCGTTTTCCGTTTCGCAGACGAGGTCGGGAACGTCTGTGGGACTTCCGCCGTCGTCGATGGCGACGAAGGTCAGAAACGACGAGGTCGTCTCGCGGGTCTCGCCCTCGCGCGGATTCTCCGCGCGGACGTCGACTTTGACGTTGATACTCGTCCGCCCAGTGTCGTAGACGTAGGCCTCGATGACGGCGATTTCGCCGAGATCGATTGCGCCTTTGAAATCGACGTGATCCATCGAAGCGGTGACGACGGCTTGATTGCTGAATCGCAGGGCTGCGATAGCGCCGCAGATATCCATCCAGTGCAGCACCGCACCGCCGAGGGCACGGCCAAGCGCGTTCGTGTCGTTCGGTAGGAGTAGCTCCGTCATCTCCGTGTACGACGAGGTGAGTGTTGCAGTGTCGGTCTCCTCGCTCATCTCTGGGCGAACAATCGGCGCAGCGATACATGTCAGTTGTGCCTACACCGGGTCTCCCGGTCGTTCCAACACGCATTTGACCGCAGTCGCCCAACGTACGCCCGTGTATACGACCACCGACGACGGCGTCGAACTCTTCTCTCAATCTGCGGGGGACGGCGAGTGTGTCGCCTTCGTGGGTGAGTGTGGCTTCGGCGCGTGGCAGTGGGCCTGGCAGTACGACGCGCTGGCCGGCCCCCACGAAACGCTCGCCTGGGATCTTCGGGGAACCGGCCGCTCCGATACGCCCGAGGGGTCGTACGACGTCGACCGTCTCACCGCCGACTTCGAGGCGGTTCTCGCCGATAACGCGGTCCGTCGAGTCCACGTCGTCGGGGCCGGACTGGGTGGCATGATCGCGTTGCGGTACGCCCGGGAGTACGGCCGTGCGGCGTCGCTGTCGCTGTTCGGGACCGCTCCCGACGGAGACAGCGTCGATATTCCGGCTCTCCGCGCGCTGTTTCCCGATCCGTTCGAGGTGACCGGAGACAACGCCCGG
>JBLGCM010000283.1:0-3433 GCA_047617345.1 Natronomonas sp.
GCTACAACACAGTACCGTCTGAACAACAGTGATGCCATGTTTGATTTCAATGCACAACCCCCTGTACAAGACGTCAATTCCACACATAGAGGTTCGTCGTCACGGAGACTCGGCTGGACGTGCCTATCCGAGACCGACGAGCAGCCGTCACCGCTGGCGCCGGACCTACTGTGTGACAATGGGAGATGATCCGACGACCGCCGAGGATTCGCCGACGTTTCAGGATGTCCTCGAGGCACTGGAAGACCCCGAGTGTCGGGCTATTCTCCGCAATACGGCCGAGCCGATGACAGCAAGCGAACTGCTCAATACATGTGACATCTCACGCTCGACGCTGTATCGCAAGTTGGAACTTCTCAGCTCCGCCGCTCTCCTCGAAGAGCGAGAGCGGATCAATCAGGGTGGCGGACGGGTGACCCATTACGAGCGATCGTTCGAAGACGTGACGATCTCTATCGAGGAAGATGGTGAGTTTTCGGTCGCGATCGAACGGGAAGCGGAGTCAAGCGATGAACGCCTGGCCGACATCTGGTCGATGATGGGGGACGGGCTATGAACGAGATTGTGGCGGCGATTGCGATCGTCAAATCCGTCATCCTGCTCCTCGGCGGCGGAATCACCTACATCGCGATCAGAGCGTACCGGAAGACCGGTGAAGACTCACTCCGAATTATGGGTGCTGGATTCGGTGTTATAACGCTAGGTGCAGTTCTGACTGGCTTCGCAAACCAGTTGCTTGCCGTGTCGCTCGCAGTCGGAGTGTTGGTAAACAGTGTATTTGTTGCGGTCGGTCTGGCGGTGATACTGTACTCGCTGTACGTACAGCGTTGACTTCGAGGCACATCACACGTCGGTATCTCCTACGAGTTTTCGTTTCCGACGACTTCGTCCACGGTGCGCTCAAACTCCTCGGGAGACGGGCTGACGAGTTTCCTGTCCTCGACGAAGACGGTCGGCGTTTCGTCCACGCCGCGTTCGTTGCCACGCGATCTGTCTGCCTTGATCAACTCGCAGTACGGGGCGTCAGCCACCGCGCTCCGGATCGCTTCCGGGGGGACTGAGAGGTCCTCGGCGTACTCGACGAGTTCAGCGGTCCCGTACTCCCCCTGGTTGGCGAACACTCGTTCGTAGAACAGCCAGAACGCACCAGTCCCAGCGTTGTCCTGTACTGCGCGGGCGGCGTTCGCGACGGGGAACGACCGTTCCGAAACTGGGATTGGAAAGTCACGGTACCAGTACAACACGTTGCCCTGCTGGATGTGATCCCCGATCCGGGGAGCCGCGTCCTCGGCGAACGTCTTGCATTCGTTGGACGCGAAGTCCGAGAACACGACCACCGACACAGGTGCCGAACTCCTTCCCCGAATCGGAACCGGGACGCCAGTAGTCTGGGGTCCGGTGCAATCCGGCAATTCGGAACCGAAAAAGGTCGAGAGACCGGTGCAACCAGCCATTCCAGTGATACTTGCAGCCCCTGCAGACGCGAGTATCGAACGTCGGTACCGCCTCATACCGGATTCAATTGGAGCCATTCTTGATTGAATCCTCCGTTGCTGGCTGGTGACCAAACGTGATGGAAATACCGACCGGAACAGCGCACACGAGCCATCAAATCCACGTGTGAACGACGGGACGATACTCTTCCGCTGCCTCGAGATGGAGACGACACATCCTGGCACCTACTCCACGGAGTTTGAGGGATCAGCCGCGTCGGTTCTTGATTCGGATTCCGAGTCCGCCTGCCCCTCGTCAGCCTGTGTTGGCGAGTCCGCCCCGATCGGTCCGACGAGATTCAGAGGCCGTAACCAGATGAACCAGGCGACAAAGATTGTCGTCGCGTAACTGAGAACCCACACAAAATTCGCCACTCCCGAAAGGTTCGCCTGTTCCAGGGTGTACACGAGAACCCCCGGAACGATGATACCGACGAGCACGACCAGCACCGCCAGCGGACCATACGAGAGTCCAAACGGGTGACCACTCTGGGTAGACTCGGAGTCGTCGTCCACGTCTGAGTCGGAATCTTCGACACCCATCTTACACTCCACCCTCCTGTCCGGCCTCCCCGGTAGCCAAATCGGGGCTGATCCGAGAGAGTCGCATGGCGTTGCCGGTGACCGCCGTCGTCATCCCGGCGTCGCCCGCCAACACGGCCAGCCAGATGGGCACCAGGGAGAACGGGACACCAACTGCGAGGCCGGCCTTGACCGCGAGGCTCACCCAGATGTTCTGCCGGATCACACTGTTTGCGTCGTGCGAGAGGTTGTAGAGGTACGGCAGCCTCGAGAGGTCGTCGCTCATGAGCGCGATGTCGGCGGTTTCCAGAGCGGTGTCCGTTCCGGCCGCGCCCATTGCGACACCCACGGTTGCCGTCGCGAGCGCTGGCGCGTCGTTGACACCGTCGCCGACCATCGCAACCCCGTCGTACTGCTCGTCCAGTTCCGTGATCGCCTCGACCTTCTCGTCGGGCAGCAGTTCCGCCCGGAACTCGTCGACGCCGACCTCGGTCGCGATCGCCCGTGCAGTCCGTTCGTTGTCGCCGGTGAGCATGACGATGTGCTCGACACCGAGGTCGTGGAGCCGCTGGATCGCCTGCGTCGCTGCGGGTCTGATCTCGTCGGCAACGGCGATGACACCCTCGAGTCCGTCCTCGGTGCCGACGAGGACGACGGTCTTGCCCTGTGACTGGAGTTCCGGGACTACCTCCCCGAGGAGGTCGAGACAGTCGTTGCGCTCGCACATCTGACGGCTCTTCGTGGTGACGACACCGCCGTCGGTCGTCGCGTGGACGTGTCCGAGGTCGAACCCGAGTTCCTCGAAGAGGCCAGGTTTGCCCGCGTAGTGTTTCTCGCCGTCGAGATCGGCCTCGACGCCCTTCCCGGTGATACTCTCGAAGTCGTCGACTGTCGGCGTCCCGACGTCGCTGTCCGCGGCGAATTCGACGATTGCCTCACCGATGGGATGTTCCGACCGCGATTCCAGCCCACGGGCACATCGGAGGACGTCCTCCTCGCTGTTGTCGTTGAGCGGGACGACGTCCGTGACCGTGAGTTCGCCCTTCGTGATCGTCCCGGTCTTGTCCATCGCGATGGCCTCGACGGCCCCCATCGCTTCGAGGTGGTTCCCACCCTTGATGAGCACGCCGTTCTTCGCGGCGCTGGTGATCCCCGAGACGACCGAGACGGGCGTCGAGATGACGAACGCGCACGGACACGCGAGCACGAGCAGCGTGAGCCCGTAGACGATGAACGTCGGCCACGACGCCCCGAACAGGAGCGGCGGGAGAACCGCGACCAGGATCGCGAAGCCGACGACGATCGGCGTGTAGTACGAGGAGAACCGCTCGACGAACTGCTCCCGTTCGGTTTTGTTCGCCTGAGCGTCTTCGACCATCTGGACGATGCGGGAGAGCGTGTTGTCGCCCGCTTCGGAG
>JBLGCM010000284.1:0-3421 GCA_047617345.1 Natronomonas sp.
GCTCGGGTAGTTGACGTACGGGCAGAGACCGCGGTAGAACAACTGCCCGAGCTCGTCGAGGCGCTCGCCGACGGCTTCGCTGTCGCCGACGAGCGAACTCGAATTCCAGCAGCGCGGGAAGAAGATCTGTTTGAGAAGATCGATCTCCTCACACTGGTAGCGACGCCGCGGAAAGTCGGGGCAGTCCCGCGTGGGGAACTCATCACCGTCCCGGTCGTACGACTCGAGAAACCCGTCCGCGGCGTCGCCGCTGTACTCGTACTCCATATCGACACGTTGCCGGGGCAGCGGCTTAGGAATTCCGTCAAGAAGGCGGCGGTGGTCGGATATGAGCGGATATCGTGGCTGTCCGGACAGCCACGGATCCGTCCCGCGGCGGCCGAGGTGGTGCGAGGCCGAGAGAGCCCTGGTTACCGGTCGCGACGTGAAAAGCGTCTGAACCGGCATCAGTGTATTACGAGCGGATATAAATAAATCTCTCGACAAGGCTTCGGGGGCTCGGGGCGTGATTATCGGTGAGACAGACGGTCTTCGAGCGCCGGGAACTCCCCGCGGCGGCGCTCGACTCGTTCTGGATCGATGTCGGCGACGACCAGTCGCTCGCGTTCGCCAGCGCTCGCGACCGGCGTCCCCCACGGGTCGTAGACCGCCGACCGGCCAAGCAGCGAGGCGTCCTCGAACTCGCCGATGCCGTTGACCGCCCCGACGTAGAGCAAGTTCTCTACGGCCCGCGCCCGCGGGAGCAGTTGCCAGTGCTCGACGCGGGGATACGGCCACGCGCTCGGAACAAGTACCAGCGTCGCCCCCGCATCGACGAGGCGCCGGTACAGTTGCGGAAACCGCAGATCGTAACAGGTCGTCATCCCGACGGCGAAACCCAGTTCCTCGACGACAGTGAGAGACTCACCGGCAGTCAGCAACTCCTGTTCGGCCGATTCGTAGCCGAAAAGATGCCGCTTCCGGTAGACGCCGCGTCGGTCCCCCGATGCGTCGATGTACACCGAGGTATTCGCGTAGCCGTCGCGTTCGGGCGTCTCGAAGCCACGGGCGGCAGACGCCGCGAGGTCTTCGACGATGGATCCGGCACAGATCGAAACACCGAGTTCTGCAGCGAGGTCTTGGAGTTCGGTGATCGTCTCGCCGTCGAGTGGTTCTGCCTCCCGGGAGTAGCTGTCGAACGCGAAGTAGCCGACGTTGAAAATCTCGGGGAGGGCGACGAGATCACAGCCCCGGTCGGCCGCCTCGCGGACGAGTTCGCGGGCGCGCTGTCTGTTCGCCGAGGGCCGTCCGCCCTCGATCTCGAACTGGGCGAGCGCGAGTTTCATACCCCTACGTGACGGGCCGGGACAAAGTACCCCCCGGTTCGCCATCGAGAGTGCGATGTCAACGCCGATCCACCCTCCGTGTGCGATAGCCGAGTAGAACTGATCTTCTGCCGAAATCGTCAGACCTATGGAGCAGACGAGCGGACACAGGTCTGTGTCACGGCTACGAGAGGCGGGCCTGTTCTGTACGCTCGCCGTGTTCTGGGGGCTGTCATTTCCGGCGATCACGGTCGGGTTGGAGTTTCTCCCGCCGCTTCTGTTCGCCGCGCTCCGATACGACGTCGCCGCCGTGCTTCTTTTGGGATACGCAGTTATCCGGACCGAAGACTGGCGGCCGACCGGTCGGAACAACTACTATGCGATCCTCGGCGGCGGCGTCTTTCTGGTGGCCGGCAACGGCTTTCTCTTTCTCGGCCAGCAGACCGTCCCAAGCGGTGTCGCCGCCATCTTGCAGGCGCTGGTTCCGATTGTGACAGCCGTCTGGGCGCTCGCTCTGCTCGGCGAGCGGCTCTCGCTGCCCGGTGCGGTCGGCGTCGGAATCGGCTTTCTGGGTATCTCGCTGGTCGTCCAGCCGGACCCGACAAACCTGCTCGGGAGCGAGACGCTGGGTCGACTCCTGATCGTCGGGCAAGTAATCAGCGTTTCCCTCGGGGGCGTCATCGTCCAGCGCGCGAAGCCATCGATCAGTCGCGTCCCGCTGACTGGCTGGTCGATGCTGGTCGGAGCGGTGGTGCTCCATCTGGTCAGTCTGGGTGCCGGAGAGTTGCCCGACAGCAGTGCGCTCGTGCCGACTTCGGTCGGAACGGTGCTGTATCTCGGCGTCTTCTCGACAGCTATCGCCTTTTACATCTACTTCTACATCATCGAGGTTCACGGCGCGTTCGAGGTCTCGCTGGTCACCTATCTGGTTCCCATCGTCGCGACGCTGGTCGGCGTCTTCGTCCTTCAGGAGACGATCAGCCCGCTGACGCTCGTCGGATTCGGACTCGTCGCGGTCGGATTCGTCTTTCTGAAGCGGGAGGCGCTCGCCGACGTAATCGACGGCGCGCCGGTCGCGGTCAGACCCTGACCGAATCCTTTTCGCGCTCACGGCCGAAGGGAGGGTATGGGATACAGCTGTCCGGTCTGTGCGGACCCACAGGCCGATGGAATCCACCTCGCGAACCACCTCGCGATCACTGCGATGACCCGCGGCGGCGACCACGAGGCGTTTCTCGACGACCACGTGCCGGACTGGACAGAACTTGGCGAGGAGGAACTCGCAGAGAGCCTGCGCGATGCGGCCGAGGAGACCGAGTATCCGCAGGTGTTCGAGGACACGACCGGAAACGACCACAGTCACGACCACGAACACGGCGGCTCTGGAACACGACACGCGGGCCGACCGGCCGAATCGGTGCCGTTCGAGATGGATCAGCCGGATGAGTTGGGCGGCGAGGAGACGGACGAAATCATGGAAGAAGCGATGGAATTGACCCGGCAGCGCCGAGCGCAGGCGGACGATAGCGACGAACCCGAAACGGAGTAGTGAGTACCGGCCGAAGGCGGCGTATGGAGACCGAGGGTGCGTTCTTGCCCGAGACGAAGGCCGCTGTTCGAGCGCAGTACGACCGCCTCGAACCGACAGCGAAAGCGGTCGTCCGCGAAGTCACCAAGGCGATGGGTTTCGACGGCGATGAGTACGACGAGCGCGTGACCGACGACGTGTACGAGACCGCACAGGACGTGCTGTTCGCCTCGCAGTTGGCGGTCACCATCGGAACGCGCGGGGAGTTCGAGCAGTGGCGGGAGAGCGCCGACCACGACGTGAGTGAAGTCGGGAGCGAACACGTCGATAACGTCGTCTGGCACGCCCCACCCGCGACCGAGACAGCCGTCGCCGCGAGCTTTCAAGACGAGTCCGAGGCGGCGGTCGAGACGCTTCGCCGACAGGCGTACGGTCGGCTCTACCGGGAGATACTCGACGAATCGAGAGAGGAAACACGATGACAGACGAATACGCAGACCACGACTGGCCCGTGATCGAATCGCAAATCGAGTACGAAACCGGCTGGTACGACGGGGGCTACGACCTCGTCGATCAGCCCGACGGCACG
>JBLGCM010000285.1:0-3404 GCA_047617345.1 Natronomonas sp.
GGAATCGGTCGCCGGAGAGTTTCGGCATCCGGACGGGTCGGTCGTCGACCCGGACCAGCTTCCGGTCGCCCGCGCGCTCGATTCGGAATCGACCGTCGACAGTACCGAGTTCGAGCTCCGCACCGAGAGCGGGCAGACACGCTGGCTCTGGATGAGCGCGACTCCGATCCACGGCGACGACGGCGCGGTCGAGCAGATCACGGTCGTTATCGAGGACATCACAGCGCGGAAAGACCGCGAACAGTCGCTGCGAGCATTCCGGGAAGCTATCGAACAGGCGGGCCACTCCATTTACTTCACCGACACTGACGGGGCCATCGAGTACGTCAATCCCACCTTCGAGGATGTGACCGGCTACAGTACCGAAGAGGTCCTCGGAGAGACGCCGCATGTCCTCAACTCCGGGGAACACGACGAGGAGTTTTTTACGGATCTCTGGGAAACGATTCAGAGCGGGAGTATCTGGACCGGGGAAGTGACCAACGAACGCAAATCGGGCGACAGATACACCGCCAACCAGACGATCGCGCCGATCACCGACGAGACCGGCACAATCGAGCGGTTCGTCGCCGTCAACGACGACATCACCGAGCAAAAGCGCCGCGAGCAGACGGTCCGCCGCCAGCGCAACTCGCTGCAGCGAATCCGGCAGATCATCGAGAGTCTCCGGCCGATCAACCGCGAACTCACTCGGGCCGGAACGAGACAGGAGATCGACCGCGCTATCTGTGAACAGCTAACGTCTTCCGACGCGTACCTGTTCGCGTGGGTCGGCGATTACAACCAGGCGACCGACGAGATCACCCCCCGCGAGTGGGCCGGCATCGAGGCCGGTTTCGTCGACGAACTCGATCTCGGCCTCGACGGCGACGAATTCGGCAAAACCCCGTTCCAGCGGGCCGTCGCGACGAGCGAAATCCAGGCGATACAGGAAGTTCCGACGGATCCGGCCGGGCGAGAGATCCGTGATCAGGCGATCGAGTACGGCTTTCAGTCCGTGGCCGCGATTCCGATCACCTACGGCGAGACCGTGCTGGGAATCATCGGGCTCTACTCGGCCCGTCCGGACGCGTTCGACCGGTACGAACAGGGGCTGTTGCGCGAGCTCGGCGAGCGAATCGGCCACGCGATCAACGCCGCCGAGAACAAGCAACTGTTACACACCGACACGGTGGTCGAACTGGAGTTCGAGGTCGGCGGGGCCGACTCCGTCTTCGCCGCGATCACGGATCGGCTGGACTGCCGGCTCTCGCTGAACAATATCACCCCGACGACCGAGGCCGGCTATCTCTGCTATATCGATGTCGACGGGGTCGACCCGGAGCAGGTAGTCGAGGGCGCCCGTTCGGCCCGGGGTGTCGAGAGCGCGCGTGTCGTGCGCGGCCGCGGGCAAACCGGAATCGTCGAACTGCGCGTGACGACCGGGCCGCTGACCGCGCTGTTCGAGCACGGAGCGACGATCCGATCCTTCGAGGCCGCCGACGGGACCGGCCGACTGATCGGCGAGACCGCTCCCCAATCCGGCGCCCAATCGATGATCAAGACGCTCGAAGGGGCCTACGGCGAGGCGACGTTTATCGCTAAGCGAACGCGGACAGAGGAGAGTCCCACGCTCACGATGACGAAACACGCCGTCGAAACGGAACTGACCGACCGCCAGCGCGAGGTCCTCGGACTGGCCTATCACGCCGGCTACTTCGAGTCACCACGCGACTCCACCGGAGACGAACTGGCGGATGCGCTCGGTATCGCGTCGCCGACGTTCTACCAGCACGTCCGCAAAGCCCTCAGGAAGATCCTCACGCTCCTGCTCGAAGCGGGTCAGATCGGCCCCGATAAGACCGCTATCGACCACTGAGGTGTATCTCGGCTGAGAGTTTTGAGTAACGAAGTCCCAGTAACACTAGTCTACTAGGTCTATACGAGAATTAAAAAATCCCTAACACTAGTAGAGTAGCTCCCCTTCATATTGCAGCCACTGTCGTATCCCCAGATACGTGATGGCCCCCAACAAAACAGAAACATTCGTGCGAACGATCACCGACGACGAGTGCTGTCGGCTCCTCTCGGCGATCGAAACGGAGGCAAAGGCGGTCAAAGAACTGTCCGAGGAGTGTGAGATTCCCCTGTCGACGACCTACCGAAAGGTCAATCGGTTACAGGAGGCCGGCCTGGTCAGAGAGAAAATCAGACTGAGCAGTTCCGGCAATCACACCAGCGTCTACGAACAGGAGTTCGACGGTGCGAGGATCACCCTCTCGAACGACGGCGAGTTCGAGGTCGAACTCGTCTCCGAGCAGCGGCAGTCGAACCGGCGGAAGATCACGGCCGATTGAAGAACCATCCAATGGGGAGATTCCACCTGCGCTGTGAAACGTGCGCGTTCGAGCGCGAGACCGACTCACTGGAGGAGGCATTCGAGATCGAAGTCGATCACAAATCCCAGCACGGCAGCGCGCACAAAGTCACAATCGAACGCCTCGAGTAGTCCGGATCGACTCGATCTAATCTGTCGCCTCTCGCCGAGGTACCCCGGATAAAGGCTTCATAATACAGGGGAATCGGTACCCGAGAGGACGCCCTCTCTCCACATGTGAGGTGAGACGATGGCAACCACAGAGACGAACGACCGCGTACAGACTCGCCTGCTCGGACGGGAGACCAGTTTCGCCGTCGAGGGGACGTGGCTGGCGTACTGGCTGGTGATGCTCCGGCTGGTCGGCGGCTGGTGGATGTTACACGCCGGGCTAGACAAACTGGCGAACTGGCCGTTCGACGCCGGTTGGTTCGTCGGCGGTGCGGCGCAGGGGACGAGCATCGGCCCGTTCGTGACGCTGTTCAGCGACGGCGCGGCGCTGACCGTTGTCAACTTCGCTATCCCCATCGGCCAGACGATGATCGGGCTCGGGCTCATCCTCGGCGCGCTCACCAAGACGGCCGCCTTCTTCGGGGCCGTGTTGATGATGTTCTTCTACTTCATCAACGGCGAGACCGGGGCCTGGTCCCACGGCGTCGTCACCGGCGAACTGCTCGGTATACTGATCTTCGGCATGATCGCGACCCTCGGTGCCGGGCGAGTGCTCGGCGTCGACGGCTACCTGGCGAACACGGCGTTCGTCGAGAACCACCCGCGACTACAGTACTTCATCGGCTGAGGTGATTCGATGACAGCACACCCACTCCCAACGAAAATCGCACAGTACGTCGGCGGCGGACTGGTCGTCTTCGGCGTCGTGGTCGTCGGCCTCCTCGAGATGGTGGCCGGGGCCTCGCACCCGGTCACCGGCGAGGGACAGATCGTCCACGAAACGCTGGTTCCGCTGGAAATCAGATCGTACATCATCATCGCCGGCCTGCTGATCTGGGGGGTGTACGCCGTCTACCGGGTTGCCGTCGTGTCACCG
>JBLGCM010000286.1:0-3397 GCA_047617345.1 Natronomonas sp.
CCACGAATTCGGATGGGACCCCGATCAGTACGACAATCTGGCGAGCGGGTTGGTCGCTGGTCACCTCCTCGAGTGTGGTGCGCAGGTGACTGGTGGCGTCTTCCTCGATGACTGGGAGGACGTCGATTTCATGGAGATGGGGTACCCGATCGTCGAGATGGGCGTGGACGGCGAATTCGTCCTGACCAAGCCCGACGGGACGGGGGGGCTCGTAAATGAAGCGACCGTTAAAGAGCAACTCGTGTACGAGATCAAGAATCCGAACGCCTATGCCACTCCCGACGTCACAGCCGACTTCACGACGCCACAGCTCGAACGGGTCGGCGAGAATCGCGTCCGGGTAACTGGCTGTGAGGGAAAGGCACCGCCAGAATCGCTTAAAGTGAGTGCGCTCTATCGCGACGGATACAAAGCGCAACTGCTGCTTACCTACTCGTGGCCAGATGCGCTGGAAAAGGCAGAGCGAGCCGACGACGTGATTCGCGGGCGACTCGACCGTGATGATGTCGACCTTCGCGCAATCCGGACGGAATACGTTGGATATAACGGTTGTCATGACGGGATTAGCCCTCGTCCGGAGGATCCAAACGAGATCGTACTCCGAATCGCCGTGAAAGCCGATCAGAAGGAGGCGATCGATTCGTTCGGGAAAACTGCGATTCCGATTGCGATCGCCGGGCCGCCGAACGTCACGCCGCTCGTGTCGGGGAGACCGGACCCCGAACCCGTCCTCTCGTTTTGGCCCTGCACCATTTCTCGCGACGCCGTCGAACCAACACTCACTGTTGAGTCGACAGGGGTGAACTGACATGATCGAACTACGCGAAATTGCGCACGCACGCTCAGGTGACAAAGGCAACATCGCCAACATCGGCGTAATCGCAAAGGAGCCCGAATATTATCCGATCATCGAGGAGCACGTCACGGCAGCGCGAGTCAAGGATCACTTCGGGGAACTGTGCGAGGGCGAAGTCGAGCGATACCCGATGGAAAATATCCACACATTCAATTTCGTCCTCCACGAAGCGCTTGGGGGCGGTGGCGTGGGATCGTTGTACCTCGACAATCAGGGCAAGACCTACAGCGGCGCAGTCCTCCGGATGGAACTGGACGTCAGTATCGACACGGACAACCGACCACCGTCCGGTTGACCTGACGGACGATCCGCTGCCGCACCGCCAGTCACATCGGAACCACCGTCGCCAGCGACCCGAATACTAAATCTGGCGTGGAAACCCAACAGGATATGAGCACTCAAATTCATCCCGAGCACGACGAGTCTGCATCACTCGTCGTCGACGGCACGATTCGCATCGCCGAGGACGGCGCTCCCGTCCTCGTCGGCACAGAATGCACCGACTGTCATTACGTCAGCTTTCCGCCAACCTCGTTCTGTCATTGTTGTCTCTCCAAACCCATCACCGAGGTCGACCTTTCAGGGGGGCGAGTTGCGGACGTACACGGTTGTCCGTACCAGCCAGGAAGGCTTCGAGCAGCCGTATGCGTGCGGATACGTCACCTTTCCCGAGGGTGTCTGGCTCTACTCCCTGCTCAAGGGATGGGAGTCCGGCGGTCTTGAGGTTGATATGCCCGTGAAACTGATACTCGACAAGATCGCGGAGGATTCGGAGAGCAACTAACCGTTGTTCGGTCACTGCTTCCATATCGGTGCGGGGGATGCTGATGTCTGACCGAGACGTCGCTGTCGTCGGTGTCGGTCAGTCGGACGTCGGCGAGTTCGAGGGCGAGCGAGTGACCGACTTCGGCGGCCGTGTCGTCAGAGAGGCATTGCTCGACTCGGCCTTCTCCAACGACGATATCGAAGAGGCCTACGTCGGCAATGTCGCCGGAACGGCTCAGGATCAAACCGGGTCGACGCCCACGATTTCGGTCTGGACGACGCGAGCCATCGGCTCCCAGCCGCGCTCGTCTGCCACCTCCTGACTCAGGGCACTGGCCCCGTCGACGATGTCCGAGGAGTTGCCCGCGTGATGAAAGCCGTCGCCCTCCTCGCGGAAGGCCATCGGGAGTTTATGGAGATCCGCCCTGGTCGTTCCGGGCCGTGGATGCCCGTCTTCGTCGACATCGTCACGAGAGAAGCCGTACTCCTCGGCAATTCGCTCGGCGCCCTCTCCCTGGCTCGTAATTTCGTCGTAGTACTCGAGGTAGGTGTCAGTGACGGCGTGTTCGTCGACGACCCCTTCCTCGGCATCACCGTCGCTCCCCATCGGCACCCGGGTCATGTGCTCGATGCCACCGGCCACGAGGATGTCGTGGTATCCGGCACGAATCTGGCCGGCGGCGAAGTTGACCGCCTGCTGGCCCGAGCCCCACATCCGGTTCAGCTGGACGCCCGGCACGCCATCTCCCCAACCGGCGACCATCGGTGCGATTCGCCCAATGTTTAGTCCCTGCTCTCCCACCGACGAGACATACCCGTATACAACGTCTTCGATGTCTGCCGGCTCGAACCCGACGCGCTCGAAGAGCGCGTGAAACGGCTCCGCTGGGAGATCATTTGGGTGAGGGTCCCGGAACGGACCGTCTCTGTCTCCAAACGGTGTCCGGACGGCGTCGACGATGACTGCTTCCTGCATGGCGCAATCATGAGTGTCGATTGATTTCCGTGTTTCTCCGACTTCCACGGGTTCGTGTCAGCGTTCTCACCCTGCAACGTCCGTCACAGCGCCACGGCGCGTAGACTGCTAGGTCGTGCTCGTGATTCCACACCACCGCACTCTGGCGGGATTCCGCCCGCAATCCTGCATACATAGCACGACACCCAAACATTCTTTATGTAAAGCAACCCTCTCAAGAAGTGCTCCTATGAAGGTGCACACTCAGAGTCAGATCGAGCGATACGAGCAGGCCGCCGTTTGGGGAGAGACAACACTACTCGACCGATTCTCCGATACGGTCGAGTCAGAGCCTGACCGTAGAGCAGTCGTCGATCCTCCGAACGCGGGCAAACTAGTGGACCGCGACCCCGAGCGATTTACCTACGAGGCGTTTGCCGAGCGCGTCGATGGCATCGCTGCCGGCCTCCGTGACCGCGGCGTCGGGAAAGATGACATCGTCGTCGTGCAATTGCCGAATACGTGGGAACTCGCCGCGCTCTACCTCGCCGTGGCCCGGGCGGGTGGCGTCATCTCGCCGCTGCCCGTCCAGTGGCGACGACGGGAACTCGACCACGTGGTAGAGTTGACCGACGCTGAACTGGTCGTCACGCTCGACGAATTCAAGGGCTTCGATCACGTCGAGATGGCCCAGAACGCAGCCACAGATCTCGATTCGCTCGAAGAGATCATGACACTGTCAGAGATTCGTGCAATAAGCGAACAGGACCCCGACCCCGCGGAACTGGACGATGTCTCGATCGGAGCGAACGAGGTCTTCA
>JBLGCM010000287.1:0-3348 GCA_047617345.1 Natronomonas sp.
CTCGGCCAGTTGATCGCACACCGACGCCTCGATGCCACGCCGGGTCGACGCCTCGGTGATCGCCTTCTCGACCTGCTGTGTAAGTTGGGCGACTCGCTCCAACCGCTCCGCGCGTTCGGTTTGGGTCTCGAGTTCCGCCTGCTGGGCTGCCAGCTGCTCTTCACTCCGGAGGTGATTAAGCGCGGCTTCGAGCGTCGCCGCGAGCACGTGGGCCGACTGGATCGTGTCAGGGTCGATGGCGTCGCCACACGACCCAACCAGGAGGACGCCGTGGCTCCCGAGTGCGATGGCCCGCCAGTCCGTCAGCTCCTCGCCATCTTCCACGATGCGCGGATCGCCGTCATCCGGCGTGGCGACGCAGCCGGTGGCGAAGGCCTCCCACAGCGGGCCTTCCCCGGAATCGACCGCCTCCGGCCCGATGATGTCGGTCAGGGGCTCGGAAACGGCCTCGGCGGTCAGATCCCCGGTTGCCTCGTCATAAAAGAACGCGGCGACGGCGGGAAGCCCCAGCGTCTCGGTCGCCGCATCGATAGCGGTCCGGGCCGCCTCAGTCGGTGTATCGGCCATGGTGAGTCCGTCCGTGGCCTCCTCGAACGAGGCCATCCGGCGTTCGCGCCGCTTTCGATCGGTGATGTCCCGACTCAGGATGACGATCCGTGGCTCGCCGCTGGGCCAGTCGAGCGGGTAGAAGTCGGAGTGGACCCATCTGACCTCGCCGTCCGGCCGCTCGATCCGGTACTCCCGGGTGTATCGATCCTCTGGCGAATCGGCTTCGATATCCGCAAGAATGTCGTCGATGAACGCGCGATACCCGGCCGCGTCGTCCGGGTGGAGCGTGCCGAAGAACCCCTCGTCGTACGTCTCGTGAAGCCCTTCGAGCGGCTGGCCCCAGATCTCCTCGTACCCCGAACTCAGGTAATCGGGCGCCGGTGACGGCTCGTCGAGTTCACTCGCCTCCGCAAGGAAGATCGCCTCGTCGATTCGGTCGAGGATGGCCTCCAGTCTCCGCTCCGTCCGTCGACGCTCAGTCACGTCGCGGGAGATCGTGAGTACCCGGTCTTCGCCGCCGACCGTTGCCGGTGTTGCCCGCACGTCGAGCCAGCGACGGTCGCCGTCGGCGGTCTCGATTCGCCAGTCGAGACTCCGGGGCTCTCCCGACTCGATCACCTCGCCGATGACCTCTGCCGCGCGATCGGCGGTATACCCCTCGTCGGTTGCGCTGACAAGTTCGACCCCTGCGTCGAGAAGTGCTTCCCGGTCGTAGCCGGTCACCTCGCACATCGTATCGTTGACTGCGACCAGATCCCCCGTGTCCGGGTCATAGACGTTGACGATGTCGTTTACGCCATTGAAGATCTGCTCGTACTCGCGCTCCCGGCGTTTCCGCTCGGTGATGTCGCGGACGCTGGCGAGCACCCGTTCCTCGCCGCGGATGCGGACCGTCCGCAGATGGACCTCGATCGGATGCGTCTCGCCGCTTTTGCGCTGGTTCCGCCACTCGAACAGGAGTGATCCTTCCTCCCGTGCGCGCTCGATCCGCTCTTGGGCGTCATCGTAGGTGTAGTCGGGCGGGTTGATCAGATCGACCGTTTCTCCGATCAGTTCGTCGCGGTCGTAGCCCGTCAACTCGCAGAACTGCTCGTTGACCCGAAGCATTTCGCCCGTGTCTGGATCGTGGACGACCAACCCGTCGGAGACACCCTCGAAGACCTCGCGGTACGTTTGCTCGAGTTCGCGTTGGTCAGTCACGTCGCGGAAGTTGGCCATCGTCGCCGGTTCGCCCTCGTGTTGGATCCGGGAGACGGCGAGATCGAGTGTGCGGACCTCTCCGCCTGTCGTCTCGATTTCGACATCGTACCGCCGTGGTGGCGACTCGCCGGCGACCCGTTCCCGATATCGTTGTTTTACAAGCTCCCGATACTCGGGCGTAAAGACCTCGTCAAACGGCATTCCGAGCAGCTCATCACGGTCGTAGCCGGTCAGTTCGCAGAATCGTTCGTTGACGAACACGTACTGCCGATCCTGGACGACGACGATCGCATCCGAACTCTGCTCGACGAGTGTCGCGTACTTTTCGCGCTCCTCTTCGAGCCGTGTCGGTGAACGCACCGAGCCGTCGTTCGTGACGATCGTCTCGACGCGATCGATAACGGCGTCCGGACGGGTATCCAGGGTCGATCGGGGTAGCGTCTCAGTAACGCCGGCGTCGAAGGCCCTTGGGACGATGTCGCCGCGATCGGACTCGACGAATAGGATGATCGGCACGTCCGGATAGTGGTCACGGACGGACTCGACGAACGCGACGCCGTCCCGCTCACCGATCTCCTGCGGCACGAGCATGCAATCGATCCGGGCGTCGCTTTCCTCCGCAAGTTGGTTGTGTACTTGGTCCGGCGTTTCCGACGTAACGGCGGTATCGGGGTGCTGCTCACTCTCCTGCGTCAACTCGGCGGGTGGATCGGATGCGGACGCTGTGACAACAACGAGGTGTAAGGAACGACTGCGAAGCGCGCCCATACTGATGGGTCCGATGGGCGGGCTGAAAAACGCATGGCTGTCTCCGATTTAGCGAATATTTCGGGTCAGAGTCGGTTTGAAGCAGGTATCCGGTCTTAGGAGTCGCTTGACCGACGACCAAACAGGCAATACTGATAGTCCATCTCTTTCGGTTTGACAATATATGTATCCCGCACGTATCTCCGACCTGAGGGTCTACACAAACCCGTGACCCGACAGTTACGAATGGCAGCGGCGGTCCTCGTCGGCGCGCTCGTGATCGCCGGCGGGTTCGTCGCGGCGGACCTCGGTGCATCGGCGCCCGATCGAACGATTAACGCTGATCATCCAAAGGGGCCAGCGTCGACACACGCGCCGACTGACGACCGACGGATCGCAGTCGGCGGAAACGGTGAAGCGGAGGCCGAACCGGATGCCGCCGAAATACGGCTCGCCGTCGAGGCGACGGCAGAGGATCCGGCGACAGCCCGGGACCGCGTCGCGAGGAACGTCTCGCGGATGCGGGAAGCCCTCCGCGAGGCAGGGGTTCCGGAGGACGCGGTCCAGACGACGGACTTCGACGTATACCGGGACCACCGGCGCCGCTCGCCCCGTGAGGGTAAGGATAGCGAGGAGGAGATCACGTACCGTGCGAGTCACGGCTTCCGGATCGACACGTCGGTCGATCGGGCGGGTGCAGTTACGGATACCGTACTCGACAACGGGGCCACGAACGTTCGAGATGTCCGGTTCACGCTCACGACGGAGACTCGGCGCGAGGTGCGGCACGCCGCCCTTGAGGATGCGATGGCGAACGCCCGCGGGCAGGCCCGGACGCTGGCCGAGCGGGCC